>CALAXS010000027.1 GCA_937895305.1 uncultured bacterium | reverse complement strand
CCTTTTGCCTTTATAAAAACAGGCTCAACAGGCTACATGCCAAAGTGTGTACCCTTGCTATATCATGCACCAGTCGTTGCGGATGTAGGCTAGGGATTTGTATAGGCATGGATTTTGTGCCAAAATGGCAAAATGTTTGTGCAAGCACTATCCAAGGGGGAACCCATAGTGGTCCAGGCACCAGAATACGCTCTCAATTGGGTTTCTCTTTAACGATTCACGTATAATACCGTCTCGTATCTCAAGGATGCAGGCCCTTGGGGAACCCAGTGAGGAATAAGGGGATCACACCTTTCATGACGAATGAAATTCCATTGGTATCCGTTGTCGTTCCCATGTACAACGAAGAGGACAACATCGGAGTCCTGCTCGAAAAAATCGAGGCTGTATTCGCGACCCTCCCCGGGTATGGCTATGAGTGCCTCTTTGTCAATGATTGCAGTACCGACCGTACCCGGACGCAGCTTGGCCGGCTCGCAGAAACACATAGCCACCTCAAGCCTGTCCACCTGATGACGAATTCAGGTCAATCCGCCGCGCTGATGGCGGGACTCCACCACGCTGAAGGGGAATACATCCTCACCCTGGATGGTGATTTACAGAATGACCCGGCAGATTTTCCCGAATTCCTGCACCAGCTTCAAGAATATGATTGCGTCTTTGGTTACCGTGCCAACCGAAAGGATACCCTGCTCAAGCGTATATCGAGCCGTGTGGCGAATTATGTACGAAACCTGATTCTGCACGACGGTGTTCGCGATTCCGGGTGCGGGTCCAAGGGCTTTCGCCGCCACTGCATCGAACATCTGGTACTCTTTAATGGCATGCACCGTTTTCTCGCGGTGTTCATGCGTATGGCAGGCTGCTCCATCATCGAAATCCCTGTAAAGCACCACCCGCGAATTCATGGTACTTCCAAGTATGGGCTGAACAATCGGCTCTGGCGGGGCCTCTATGATCTTATCGGGGTGGGCTGGCTGCGTCGTCGCATGATAAAGCTCCAGGTAGAAAGCGGAAAACACTAAATGGATGAAGCCCTCGCCCAGGATCCCTATAGCTGGCTCGGTGCTGTTGCGACCGTCATTTTCTGTAGCCGCTTCTACCTGCAATGGTACTACTCCGAGCGGAAGGGCCAGAGTGTGGTCCCTGTCGGATTCTGGTACTTGTCCACCTGTGGCTCCATACTCTTCCTCATTTATGGCTTTATCATCCAGTCCACTGTGGGCGTTTTGAGTCACGCCTTTAACATCATCATCTACGGTCGTAACCTCATCCACATCTGGCGCGAGCAGGGCAAGCTCAGCCCGGCCATGTCCCGGTTGGTCCACGGGCTGATTGGTCTGGTGGTTTTAACATCCATGGGAATCCTCGCGTACACCTGGTTTCAGGAATTTGAAGACACCCGGAATCTCGCACCGAAAGAACGCAACGCCATCTGGCTCTGGATTGCCCTCGGTGTTACGGGTCAGGGGCTTTTCGCCTGCCGCTTTATCGTGCAATGGCTCGTGACCGAGGCCCGTCGCAAAAGTGTGATGCCTGTGGTATTCTGGTACATCAGCATTTTCGCAGCGATACTCAAAGGCGGGTCTCATATCGGTCTGGCTGAATGGTGGTTCGCCATCAGTGTCATAGTACCCATGCCGGTATACCTGCGTAATCTGGTTTTGATTCACCAAGACAAGGACAAGAATTCCCATGCTGCTGGCGCATAACACATTCAGGAACACACATTTTCCCGGCCCGGGTATAGGCATCTGCATGAGCATTGCACTCCTGTTGAGCGGTGCCATCATGGCCGATGGCACCGCGCAAGCGCGATACGCCCGCACGGTAAACTGGACCCGCGTTGACCAGGCCCTGATAAAAGCCGAGCAGGCACCCCCCCCAGAAAAGGGTAGTATCCGCAAGATCACCCTGCCCTTTGAACATCTGCGCAATATGACATCCGCCCATTTGATTAGTGCAGCAGAAGAAGGTATTTATGTTGCCCAGATTCAGATGAAAGGACGGCCCCAGATTATGGTGGAGCGCCAGATCGATGCGAACATCGCAAGGGCCTTGAGCGGGTACCCCTATGTGGCACCAGGGGAAGACGGATTCAATGCAATTCTGGATCTTCTCAGAGGTAATACCCGCGCTGAACCTGTACGAATTTATATTCTGAAACGTGTCGTTCCCGGGTTGGCGCCCATAGACTCTTTTTCGCTGTACTTGCAGGATCAGGTCCAATCACATCAGGATATTTTGCGCGATATATTAGGCAAACTCATCACGACGACGATTGAAGAAGCGGGTATTAAAATTCAGGCCATGAATACCCTGTACCAGAGTTTCTATACGGAACTCATTACGTTGCTTCATTCGGATACTGCGGTACAAGAAAAAGAGGTTGAATTGAAACGTCCGGTCGTTCCCATGGACTTGAAGGCACCTACGCAAATTCAGCTGACGCGACGCACCCAGAATGAATATCAGAAACTCATCAGTACGCTGGAAAGCTATTATAGTCTGGTGGATGGTGTCGTGAAAGACCCGAGCAATGCCGAACCCGTCAAGGATGAGGCCCGTGCACTGCTTTCGCGCATGGTGAAAGAGCTTCCTATTACGGCCCGCCCATCAACACGTGCTATCGTACCAAAAATAGAAAAAGCACCTGAAACGACCCTCACCCCAAACCCGCTTCTTGAATTCGATTTAGGCTTGCCAAAACTTTAGACAGGATTGCCTTATGTCGTTTTCGCTCAAGCCCCTCTTGGCTATACTGCTTCTGGCCCTGGTGCTCTTCTCCTGGAACATGGGTGGCTATGATCTCTGGCCCGCAGACGAACCGCGTTTCGGCGAAGTCCCGCGCGAGATGCTGGAAAGTGGGGATTACCTCGCGCCCCATGTGAACGGCGAACCCTATAACGAAAAACCGCCGTTATTATTTTGGTCCATTGCGGGTGTCGCCAAGGTCTGGGGTGCGGTAGATGGTTGGTCCGCTCGTGTACCTTCCGCGCTCAGTGCGGTTCTCGTAATTGCCCTGACCTATTTGCTGGCTGGTCGTATGGGCGGGACAACAGCTGCTATCTGGAGCAGTGTGTTTTTGATGACCTGCTTCCGGTTTTGGTGGCAGGCCCGCACGGTGCAAATCGACATGCTCCTCTGCGCCTGTATGACCTTGTGCCTCTATGGTCTCTGGCGATGGGACGAAGAGCGGAATAAAAAATGGCTGGCTGTGATCTATCTGGGTATGGCGGCAGGTATGCTCGCCAAGGGTCCCCCCGCATTGGTTTTTCCGCTGCTCTTCATCCTCGTGTACTACTGGAAAAATACAACCGGACGTAAAGCAACCCACTGGGTGCTGGGTACCCTGTTCACCATTGCTCTTACCGCTGCATGGTATATCCCTGCACGCATGGCCGTGGCCGATACCGCCGATGAAGCATTGCAATCCGGCATCGGTGGCAATCTCTTCCGCAATACGATTGGACGCATGTTCCTCGGTGTGAGCAAGGCCCAGTCCCCCTGGTACTACCTCACCACACTGCCCGTCGACTGGATGCCCTGGACACTTATTTTTCCCTGGGCCCTCGCCTGGTTCTGGAAGGTGCGGCGCAGTTCCAAAGCACACTGGTTCCTCTGGTGCTGGATGGTGCCTGCACTTATTTTCTTTTCCATCAGCATTGGTAAACGGGCCATCTACATCATGCCTCTTTTTCCTGCTATGGCCATCGTCCTCGGTCTATATATCAGTCAATGCAATTTTGAAATCACCAACCGTGCACGAAAAACCCTTCTCTTTGCCTGGGCCTTCGCCATGGTGTTGCTTGCCCTTGTGCCTGTCATTATCGGCTACACCGAATACGCCCATGCCCAAAGCCCCATGATAATGGCCCTCGGTGCCTGTGGTGCATTGCTGGCCCTGCTTACGATAGTTCACGCATTTCGTACCCGGGGCAGCGCAACCGTGCCGCTCAAGTTTGTCAGTGCACAGATGATGGTCTTTCTTTTTCTGATGGCCTCGGTGGTTATGCCGGCCATTAATCCTTACAAGTCAGCCAAGAAATTCTGCGCGCCCTTGCGCGACCTTAATGCGCGGAGTATAGAGTACAAATTGTACTCGCTGGGTTTCTCCCGCGAGGAATATGTCCTCTATAGCGAGCACTTCCACGAAGCCCGCTTCACCGGACTCGTGGGTTTGGACCCGACAAAGGAGCAGGATCTCTGGTCCATTGCCACCTTCCAAAAAGACGCGCGCAAGGCCATCACGGAAGCCGTGGAAGACATAGAACTCTCCAGTCTGTACGACTACACCGACACAGAGCGCACCAGGTTACTGGAAGCCATCGAAGGTGCCCTCATTGAAGACGACGACTATAGCGAAGAAGAACTACACCAATTTGAAGACGCGCTCCGCGAAGAAATAGACACCTTTAACAGCGAGTTTCATGGGGACAAACCCGCCTTCCTCTTCGTACAGGAAGAAGACTGGCGGTGGCTCAACCCGCTGCATCATGACCCGGGCAAGTACATCGTGGTGTCGGGAATGAATGTGGGCAGTCGGCATGTTTTACTTATCGCCAATGAAACAGGCTTTAGACAGCTTAACCGACCTGTGCTGAGGCAGGTTTCCTGAATTCCCTTTCCCCTCGTTCCCACGCTCTGCGTGGGAATGCATACGTGACCAGACGTGCTTTGCATAAAACTATCGTACTAAAAATACCCGCCCGGATTCCCACGCACAGCATGGGAACCAGTGGACTCAGAATAGCCTCGAAGCTTTGTACGTTCGTTCGTATTCCAATTTCATTCACACTACGCTATCATGCGCATCAGTCAACACATAGGAGCATGAACCATGGGCAATCGATTCAATGGACAGACCGCATTCATCACCGGGGCATCTTCCGGCATCGGCGCTGAAATCGCACGACAACTCGCCAGCGACGGGGCCAATGTAGTCCTCGCTGCGCGACGCGCAGAAAAACTACTGCAGGTGGTGGAAGACATTGAATCCAGTGGGGGTGCGGCCCTGGCCGTTGAATGCGATGTGTGTGATCGTGCCAGTATCGATGCTGCGGTCGTTGAAGCCAAGGCAAAATTCGGGGGCATTGATCTGGTCCTGGCCAATGCGGGCTTCGGCGTGAGCAAGGCCATTCAGAAACTGGAGACCGGGGACTTTCACCGTCAATTCGACACCAACGTCTTCGGGGTACTCGACACTATCTATGCCACCCTGCCCGATGTGATTGAGCGAAAGGGACGCATTGGTCTCGTCTCCAGCATCATGGGCCACTTTGGTGCGCCGGCATTCGCCCCGTACTGCGCGAGCAAATATGCGGTGCGCGGTATTGCCGAATCCATGTACTATGACCTTGCCGATCAGGGCGTGTCCGTGACCTGTATCTCACCCGGAATTGTCGCCAGCGAGATTCGTAGCGTGAATAATCAAGGGGTGTTTACCGGAAGCAAGGATCCGGTGCCCGGCTGGATTGTTGTACCCACGGACAAGGCTGCCCGGGACATCATCAATGCACTCTACAGGCGTAAACCCGAAGCCGTCATCACCGGACACGGTAAGGCTATCGTTTTCATGATTCGCTATTTTCCCCGTCTCTTTCGCTTTATCCTGCGCCAATCCAGTAAGGGCAAGGTGAACAAGATGCACGAGGCGCGCCGTGGCAAGGATACTGACAACTAGTCCTCTATTACCGTAATACTTAGTCGCCCGATGATGGGGATGAGTCGCGCCTGTTGCATGAGATCCCCTTCCGCCAGTTTGATGTGTGTCACGTCCGCCAGCGGTTGATTAAAGGTGGGGTCCACATCAATCCACTTCCCCACCCAAACCTTCGCCCATTGGTGAAAATAGAAACCGGGCTGAGCACCCTGTACATAGATAAGCCCGGCGACTTCACGGGCAGGTAGCCCTGCGGCCCTGGCCAGTGCGATAAAGAGGACGCTGTGTTCTGTGCAATCCCCTTCCAGGCTCTCGATAACCTCCAGCGCATTGGTTAACCGCGCTGAAAATGTGCTTCGCATGTTGTCATCCACCCAATGGCACAACTTTTCCGATGCCTCAAAAGCATCCGTCGTATCCCCCATGATCTCCTTTGCCTTCTCCACAATCTTCGGATGGTCACTCTGGATATAGGTTGTTGGCTTCAGCCATTCCGTAACGGTTTCATCCGTTATGGGTAACGCAGGTATTTCCGTCTGCTCAAGGCTGATCTGGTTCGCCACAAAATTAAAACTATCGCCCACCGCCTCTATAAACTGGCGTTCATCATTAAAGAGATGGCTTTCATTCAAGGGCCCCTTCAATTCCAGATGCAACGAGCTACGCCCATGGGGATCTTCGATGGGTGAATCGACCATAGCGGCATTGGACACGATTACATCATTGCTGTACTGCACATCTTTCGCTTGCTCTTCTGACTCCAGGCGCATCACGATGATACCCGCCACCACATCCTCGAGCGTGACACCATCCGCGGTTACATATGAGACCGAGTCGATGCCCATCACGTCCAGCGTCGTCTTCACCTTATAGACCTTGGTCAAAATCCCTTCGAAGAGTCGCTCTTCCTCCTCCAGGATAAAACTTTTTCCCGTGATCTCCTGTTGGTACATGGGCTCAAAGACCGAAAAGTCCAGGCTATCCCCTATTTTCGGTTTTTCCTGAATCCACAAGGAATGTTTCACCGAATCCCGTAGCGATTCCTTTGGCTTGGGTAGCACATGCTCCTTGTCCTCACCCCCCACCGTGCTCTTCAGCAAGAGCGAATTGTCCTGCACCACGCCATTAAATACCGACGTACCGCTGGGGTCCACCACCTTCGACTCTATACTCAACAAATCGCCCTGCAAATTGTAATTACGCTGTACATAGATGAGCATGTCCTGGCGGATACCCACCATGTTGATCTGGAACCGCGCATCCTCCGTCACTTCAACGACATCCCCATTCCGCTCCACCCCCTGATAGGAATACCCTGCTTTCTGCCCGTTCAGATAGAGGCCATACCAGTTTTCACCCAATAACGAATCCACATCCAGATTCTGGGCAAATAACAAAGGCGCAAAAACAAGGGCAATAAAGGGGATAACAAAACGACGCATAACTTTTCTCCAAGGGTGGACGGGTAGTTTAGCAGGTAAAGACGGGTTGCCCCAAACGGTACGATTCCGACACTTCCCAATGCGATTTGTATTTCTATTACTTTGAACAGTCCATGTACAGAAGTCGTGGTAAATACGCCTCATCATTTGGGCCAAGCCAGATTGCCGCGCTTCATTTCATTCCGCACGCAATGACGGTTAAGGTCACATCCTCTCAAGAGCACACGATCACCATACAAAGCACGTCATTGCGAGGAGGACGCCACCAGCGGACGACGCGGCAATCTGGCTTGGTCCTGATGATTGTACAGTGGCACCAACGACTTCGGCAGCCGCCGGATGCAATCTCCACGCCAATACGCTACCATGGAATGCCAGGCGCGAATGCCATTTGCCCGTTACCGTGCGCACATACAAGAGTACACACCATGGCCGAAGAAGTCACCAAAGCCTATAACAATATCGAATTCCTCAATTCGCCCGACGCACGCACTGTTCGGGTGCTTTGCGAATTTATCGAACCACGGGCCCGTTTCCGGGATAACGATGTGGAAGACACCATCGTTTTCTTTGGCAGCGCACGTATCAAGTCGCAGGACAAGGCTGAAGCGGCCCTGCGGGCAGCGAAGCAGGCCCTCGATGCAGATCCCCATTCGCGTGAGACGAAACTGGCCCATACCAAAGCAGAAAAGGGGGTGGCCCTTGCCCGGTACTACGAGCAATCCCGTGAATTGGCGCGTCGTCTCACCGCCTGGGCCATGACCCGCGACCACGGCAAACGTTTTCTCGTCTGTTCCGGGGGTGGCCCGGGCATCATGGAAGCTGCAAACCGCGGGGCCAGCGAGGCGGGTGGCAAAACGGTGGGCCTCAACATCAGCCTGCCCCACGAACAGGAGGAGAATCCCTATATCACCCCCGAGCTTTGTTTCGAATTTCACTACTTCTTCGTCCGTAAATTCTGGTTCATGTACCTCGCCAAGGCCCTCGTCGTCTTTCCCGGTGGCTTTGGCACCATGGACGAACTCTTCGAAGTGCTGACCCTCATCCAGACGGGCACCGCGCAGAAGGTCATGCCTGTGGTTCTGTTCGGCTCTGAGTACTGGAAGAAAGTCCTTAACCTGGAGCATTTACTGGAATGGGGTACCATCAGCCCGGAAGACCTGGAGCTTTTCAAATTTTTCGATGATGTTGATGAGGCCTATGACTATCTTACGAAAGAACTTACGCGATTGTACCTGTAGTCGGGCCACTGGAATGCCATAAAAATATTCCGGTTTTTTTGGACTCGCAGGGCCTTCAACGCGTACACTAAATCACCTATGAAAAATCTACATCAAATACGCGAAATATCCACCCTTTCCTTCAATGAACGGGTATTGCAGGAAGCTGAAGACCGGCGTAACCCCCTCATGGACCGCCTGAAATTCCTCGGCATCTTTTCCTCCAACATGGACGAGATGTTCAAAGTCCGTGTAGCCAGTATCCAGCGCCGCATCGAACTGGGCAAGGGCAGCATGCGCGAAGTCCTCGAAGTTATCGGCCACAAGGCCCGTGAACTGGACGAGCGCTTCCGTACTGCCTATGCCGGCATTATGTCCGGCCTCGCGGAAGAGGGCACGCGCATCCTTACTGAACACGACATTTCGGTACAATCCCTCGAAGTGACTTCCTGGCTCGACGAGTACTTTCAGAAATCCGTATTGCCCAGCCTGGTCCCCATCATCCTCACCAAGAACCTGAAATTTCCTGCACTTCGTGATGGCGCACTCTATTTCGGTGTGGTCATGTGGGGCAAGAAAAAACGCTTCGCCATTCTCGAAATACCACCGAATATGCCCCGGTTTGTAGAGTTGCCCAGTGGCGACATCATGTACCTCGATGATGTAATCCGTTACTGCCTAAATGAAATTTTTTACATCTTCGATTACGACCAGATTGAAGCGTTCGAGTTTAAAATCTCCCGCGATGCTGAGTTGGACATGGACAACGACTTCTCCGAAGGCCATGTGAAAAAGATGGAGCGCGTTCTGCGCCAGCGAAAGGGCGGACGACCGACCCGTCTGGTCTATGATGCCGCCATACCCATCGGTCTGCGCCAGGTCCTGCTCGAAGGGCTCAAGATCAGCAGCGAAGATACGCTCATCCCCGGTGGACGCTACCACAATATGAAAGACCTCATGGGCTTTCCCAACAAGCGTCCTGACCTTTCAACACCCAAGGCGAACCCCGTACCCCATCCCATCCTGGATCGATCACGGACCCCCATCATCGACCTCATCAAGGAACAGGATCTTCTGGTCACCTACCCCTATCAATCCTTCGACCATGTGGTACGGCTGCTCCGTGAAGCGGCCATCGACCCCAAGGTCACTGCTATCAAGCTGACCATGTACCGTTCCGCCAACAACTCACAGATTGTAAACGCCCTGTGTAATGGCGCGCGCAATGGCAAGGCGGTCACTGTTAATGTAGAGCTTCAGGCGCGTTTCGATGAAGAACACAACATCGAAATTGCGGAACGCCTCCAGGAAGTCGGGGCCACCGTGACCTATGGTGTGCCCCCCATGAAAGTACACAGCAAACTCCTTATCATCGAACGCCGTGGCGGTTCGGTAGCGGCCTTTTCTACCGGGAACTTTAACGAGACCACAGGTCGGCTCTATGTGGATTCCATGTTGATGACCGCATCAAAGAAAATGGTAAAAGAAGCCGACCAAATTCTGGAATATCTGGTCGAAGCCTCCCAGATGCGTACCATTCAATCCCCCAAATTCAAACTGTTACTCGTGTCCCCCTTTAATTCCCGTGCTACCATTAGCAAGCTTATCGACCGCGAAACGGCCAAGGGCGATGAAGGGTATATTTTTCTCAAGGTCAACCACCTCACAGACATCAGCATCATCAAGAAGCTGGTCGAAGCGTCCGATGCCGTGGTGAAGATGGATCTCGTAGTACGCACCACCTTCGCCATGCGCCCCCATGTCAACATTCGCGCCATCTCCATCCTGGATTGTTACCTGGAACATCAGCGGGTCTATATCTTTGGTACAGGCGAGGACCGCCGCATCTACATGAGCTCTGCGGACCTTATGGAACGGAACCTGGACTGGCGTATTGAAGTCGCCTTCCCCATCCTCGATCCATCCCTGCAACAACAGGTAACCGAGATGATGGCCATCCAGGTTTCTGACACGTACAAGGCCCGCATCCTCGATGAGACCCAGGCGAACCATTACGTGGGTAGCGAGACCAGTGGGCAACGTGCCCAGGTGGAAAGTTATAACTACCTCATGCGCCTCTGGGAAACAGCCAATATGGTAGAAGCGGTTGAAGCGATCCCCGCTGAAGAAAAAAAAGATGATGAGGTGTTGGCTGATGCATGATGGTATTCGTGTAACGATTTGGAACGAAGGCGTACATGAAAAAGAAATGGACGTTGTGGGGAAATTGTATCCCCAAGGTATGGGCGGTCAAATCGCGAAGTCGCTGGAGGGTCGTCCCGGTATTGCTTCCGTGCGGTCGGTCACCCTGGACAGTCCCGAGCAGGGCCTGAGCGACGAGATTTTAGAGACCACCGATGTCATGACCTGGTGGGGCCATACCGCCCACGACCGTGTCACCGATGAAAATGCAGCCCGTGTACATCAGGCCGTGGTCGAGCGCGGCATGGGCTTCGTGCCCCTCCACAGTGCCCACTATTCCAAGCCCTTTATCAAACTTATGGGTACGTCCTGTGGCCTTAAATGGCGCGAATGGGAAGGCATCGGCGAGAAGGAGCGTATATGGTGTGTGAACCCCGGTCACCCCATCGCCGAGGGCCTGCCTGAGTACATCGAACTGGAACGAACCGAGATGTACGGTGAGCACTTTGATATTCCCCAGCCGGACCAGCAGGTTTTTATCAGCTGGTTTCAGGGCGGTGAAGTCTTTCGCAGTGGTTGCTGCTGGCACCGGGGTCTGGGCAAGGTCTTCTACTTTCGGCCCGGTCACGAGACCCTGCCCATCTACTACAACGAACACGTGCTTCAGGTCATCTATAACGGCGTAAAATGGGCCGCACCCACCCGGCTGCTGGCCCCCCCCAAACGTTGTTGCTCCGAGCCATTGGAAAAAATGGAATAGATCCCCATCTTCGCGTATAAAGGATGTTCTTGTTAGCTACCCTTTGTTTAAGGACTGTGTTAACAGGATTTTCCTTAATAGATCGAACACCACTTGGTGTAACACAGGGCCTCAACATTACCCGTTATTGCTGTAAGTGTTTCTTATTTCGAGGACTAAAAAGTTGCCTG
>CALAXS010000026.1 GCA_937895305.1 uncultured bacterium | reverse complement strand
ATTGAAGGAGAAAAAAATGCCAGGACCAATTAACGATCCCATTAACAACGCAATCTCAAACGGAGTCCTTGAATTCTTTTTTGGAATTGCCGACTTCTTGTACGGGATCGCCATTAACCCGATCGCTGCACTGTATTTCGGTGTACTCAATTTCATCGCAGATCTTTTCGGCGTCGTACTCTAGTCGGTATTTCATGCAGTGACCTGTGTCACTTGTAATGATTCCGATTAAACAGAAAATTTTAAGCCTCTATACTAGAGTGCTTTATTGAAAGGAAAATTAAAATGGCTTTACTTCAAAGCATAGTAGGAAACTTTTTGAACATTCTTGCCGGTGGATTTGATCTCATCGCTGATGCAGGCTACGAAGCATGGTTGAACTTTCTCTTTGGAATTTCCTATTGGTTCACGAGCCCCTGGCTCTAAGCTACCGTGTTCCAGGTATTGAGTTAGTAAATCAACAATTATAGTGGCTGCATGGCCACAAAGGAGAATAGTACTATGCCATTCGCAAACTTCGTTTTTACGTCTTTCCAAAGTGCCATTAATGCAGTTTTTGAGATAGTTGCCTCTAATGCTTTAGGTAGCGTCTTGAACTTCATCTATGGTGCCATTTCGAACCTGTTCAATCTTCTGCCTTTCTAGTTTCAGGCGAAAGTTACAAGTCAATTATAAGCTGCCCCATGACACATGCTTAGTGTGTCCGGGGCAGTTTTTTTATTTTAGAGCGATCATGGTGCGGGGTGAATACTTGGTGCAGCGCGAAGGTATCTTTTACAGCATACATCACACTGAACCAAGGGAGTCCAGCTATGTACGGGGTCTTTCTGGTACTGTTACTCATTGAGGTACTTCTGCTAGTCCTGGCAGGTGCACGGGACACCTCGGCTTATTCTAAACGTGATGCAAGGCAGGAGAAGCAGTTGGCCTATGGCATTGTGGCGGTAGTGGTGGCGTGGCTCGCCTGGACTCTTTGGGGTGCAGTGGCCTTTATTTAGCCGTTAAACTCGGCACGGGGGAAAGAGCCGAGAATCTTGAGGCCATCCACTTGCTCACCGAGATGGCCAAGCACTTCTTTGATTTCGGGGTCCTCTGCGTGCCCGAGGATATCGATGAAGAAGACGTATTCCCAGGCTTTTTTCTGGGAGGGCCGTGATTCGATACGGGTGAGGCTGATGTTGTTTTCCTGGAAGGGGAGCAGGAGTTTGTAAAGGGCGCCGGGCTTGTCCTTGATTTGCAGCATGAGTGAAGTTTTGTCGTCGCCGGTGGGCTTGACCATTTGCTGACCAATAACGAGGAAGCGGGTATAGTTGTGCGCGGCGTCTTCAATGCGTTCGGCTAGCAAGTCCAAATTGTAGGTGTCTGCAGCGAGTCGACTTGCGATAGCGGCGACCCCCTCTTCTTCGGTGGCGCGTCGGGCTGCTTCTGCGGTACTGGACACTTCGACCAGCTCGGCCTTGGGCAGGTTGCCGCGAATCCAGTTTCGGCATTGGAGGAGCGCGTTGTCTTTGGAGTAGATTTTGGTGACTTTGTCGAGGGTGCAACGGGCCATTATATTCTGGGAGATGTGGAGGAGGACTTCATTGATGATTTTGAGGTCGGAATGGATGAAGCGGTCGAGGGTGTCTGAAACGGAGCCACCCATGGAAGATTCGACTGGGACAATGCCGTAGTCAATGCGGCCCCGTTCGACTTCGGTGAAGATGTCGGCGAATGAGGGCAGGGGGTGGTAGTCTGCGGAGTAGCCGAAGACCCGTAGTGCCGCCATGTGACTGAAGGTATCTTTGGGGCCGAGGAATGCGACGGAGATGGGTTTTTCGAGGGCCCGTATGGCACTGATGACTTCGCAGTAGATGGCTTCAATAGCGGTGTTGCCCAAGGGGCCTTCATTTGCAGCAGCGAGTTTGGCGAAGACGGCTTTTTCGCGTTCGGGTACGTAGAAGGGCGCGTTTTCGCTTGCTTTAATGCGGCCTATTTCGATGGCGCTTTGTGCGCGTTCATTGAGCAGTCGCACAATGTCGCTGTCCAGTTGATCTATTTTGTCGCGATGGTTGTCTAGCGTCACGGTCTTATCCCTTCAAAATTTCTATGGGTGCTTTGCTGAGCATGAGCAGCACCGTCCGGCCCGTGTTGAATCGTACACGGGCTTTCATTTTTTCGCCTGTTCCTGAAGTATACATGATATAGCCTGCGCCAAACTTGGCGTGTCGTACTTTAGTGCCTGTTTTTATCGTCTGGCCGTCTACATCGAGGGTCGGCATGGCGGCCTTGTCTTTGTATTGTCTCTTTTCGCCGCCAATGCGTTGCAGCTTGTCTGCGCCGATCTCGCCGATGAATCGGGACAACTCCCGGGTGTCGTGGGTGCGCCCGTAAATCATACGTGATTTGGATGCCGTGAGGGTGAGCTCTTTTTCGGCGCGGGTCATGGCTACGTAGCAAAGGCGTCGTTCCTCTTCCACATCTTCGTCGTAGTCTGCGAATTCGCGAAGGAAGGGGAAGAGGCCTTCTTCCAACCCTACCAAGTAGACGACGGGGAACTCAAGACCTTTGGCGCTATGACAGGTCATAAGGGTGGCGACAGGCTGATTAGGGTCAAAGCTGTCGATGTCGGATTCCAGGGCCATGTCCTGGAGGTATTCAGCGAGGGTGCCTTTTGTACCTTTGTCATAGGAGGCGCAGCCTGCGACGAATTCGTCGATAATTTCGATTCGGGTGCGAAAGTCTTTTTCGTCGCTGGCTTCCACGAATTCGCGATAGCCGATGGTCTTGAGGAGTTTCTCGACGATAGTTTCGACGGATTCGGTCTTGGCAATTTGTTCCAGGTCATCCATGATCTGAACAAAAGTAATTGCGGCTTTTCGTGCGCGGTTAGTGAGTGTTTCGTCGAGTTCGACTTCGCGTAGCACCTGGAGGATGGGGCAGTTGCGTGCTGTTGCGTATTCTTCGAATTGGCGGAGGGTGGTGTTGCCGATGCCCCGGGCGGGTACGTTAATGATGCGGCGGAGGGATTCGTCGTCTTTGGGATTCACGAGGAGGCGGAGGTAGGCGACGATATCCTTGATTTCTTTGCGGCTGTAGAATTTGATGCCGCCAATAATGGTGTACGGTATGTCTTTAGTACGGAAGGCTTCTTCGAGGACGCGGGCCTGCCCGTTGGTGCGGTAGAGGATGGCCACGTCACCGGGCGAGATGCCGCGCTTGGTGAAGTCGTCCGCGACGAATCTGGCTTCGTCTTCGGCGGAGCTTGCGAGGAACAAACGGACCTTTTCGCCCTGGCTTTTTTTTGCGCGCAGGGTTTTACCGAGGCGGTTGATGTTGTTTTTGACGACACTGTTGGCGGCTTCGAGAATGGGGCTGGTGCTGCGGTAGTTGTCTTCCAGGCGGTGCACAACGGCGGTCTCAAAGTCTTTGGAAAAGTCGAGGATGTTGTTGATGTCTGCACCGCGCCAGGAGTAGATGCTCTGGTCTTCGTCTCCGACGACAAAGAGGTTGCCGTGGGATTCGCTAAGGTATTTAGCAATGAGATACTGGGCGCGATTGGTATCCTGATATTCGTCCACGAGGACGTAACGGTATCGGCGTTGGTATTTTTCACGTATGTCTTCATGCTTTTCGAGGAGCATGGCGAGTTTGACAAGGAGGTCGTCGAAATCGGCTGCGCCTGCACGGGCGAGGTGGTCGTGGTATTGGGTCCAGAGTATGCGGTAGGTTTTCTCTATGGCATCGAAGACATCTTCTTCCGGGTCGGGTGCTTTGACTTCTTGTTTGAGCGAGGAAACCCAGGTGAGTGCTTCGCGGGGGGATACGGCCTCAACATTTCCAGGCAGCGCCTTGACCAAACGCTTCATGAGGGCGAGTTGGTCGGCATCGTCGAAGATGGTGAAGTTTCGGGGGAGGCCGACGCGTTCGCCTTCGCGGCGTAGCATGTAGAGGCCGAAGCTGTGGAAGGTGCCGAGCCAGGTGTCGATGCGGGGACGGTCGAGGCGTTCGGTGAATCGTTTACGCATCTCTGCGGCGGCTTTGTTGGTGAAGGTGAGGGCGAGGATATGGCGGGGATCAATGGCGCGTTCTTCGACGAGCCAGGCCATACGCTCTACGATGACCCGGGTCTTGCCGGTGCCGGCGCCTGCGAGTACGAGTGCGGGTCCGTCGGCGGCTTCTACGGCTTCGGTCTGTTGTTTATTGAGTTTCATGTAGTGTGTGGATCCGGGAGAGTTTAAAAGGGGGATCCTATGCTATGGAGGGGAGGCGGTGCAATGTGCACCTTGCCGGTGAAAGGAAAAAGAGGAAATTGCGCTCAATCCCTATTGCCCGCCGTACTACGGCCTCCGCGTGGGAATGCATCAGACCGGAGGGCTTTACCCCCTAATCCCTACTGCCGTTTCCGTGCCGGGAATTCACCCAGATAACTCCAATAGGCCCCCATGCAAATCAGGACAAAGCGCGTAGCAACCCCGCTCGAATGCGCCCGTTTTCCGAGGCGGAGCCTCGGTATATGCATTCCCACGCGGAGCATGGGAACGAGGGAGGGAGAGAAGGACAGGGAAGGGGGTGCTTAGCGTGTTTCTTCGTAGGCGTGGGATTTTTCGGCGCGGAGTCCGATGACGGCCTGGAGGCATTGGATGTAGGCGTCGGCTTTGCCGTTGCGGCTGTAGTGGCGGATGACGTGGCGACGTCCTTGTTCGCCGTAGCTTTGGGCCATTTCGGGATTGTCGGTGAGGTGGAGGATAGTGTTTGCGAAGGCGCGTGCGTCATCGGGTTCGACTGCGATACCGGAGTGGGTTTCTTCGAGTATGCGTTTTGCCTGGCCTTTAACGCCGAGGATGATGGGGCGTTGGCAGGCCATGATCTCGAACATTTTTGAGGGGATGTTGTATAGAAAGACTTCTTTTTTCTTGAGGGGTACAAGGCAGATGTCTGCGGCGGCGTAGAATCCGGGCATGGCGATTTTCTGTTGGAAGGGGAGGAATTCAACATTGAAGAGGTTCATGGCTTTGGCTTGTTTCATGAGGGGTTCGCGGTCTGCGCCCTGGCCTGCGAATACGAAGTGAATATCGCGGCGGTCGATGAGCATTTCGGCGCAGTCGAGTATGGTGGAGAGGCCCTGGGACAGGCCGTGGGTGCCGATGTACATGACGACGGTCTTGTCACCCCAGCGGTATTGTTCTCTTGGGGGGGCGCTATCGCGGTCGCGGGGGGTGTAGAAGTTTTCGTCGATGCCATTGGTGATGGTGTAGAGTTTTTCGATGGAGATGCCGCGGGATGCGATTTCTTCGGTGGTGGCTTTGGCAACGGTAACGATGGCTTTGGCTTTTCGGTACATGAACATTTCGAGCCATTTGAGGCTGGCAATGATGATGGAGGAGCGCACGACGCCGAGGTCGATGATTTGTTTGGGCCAGAGGTCGCGTACTTCGAGTACGAAGGGGGCGCGTTTGAATTTGGCGACGAAGTATCCTGCAAATCCGCAGAGCATTTGGGGGGAAGTGGCGACGACGATGTCTGTTTTGCCTGCGTAAAAAATGGCGAAGAAGATGGAGGAGAACATGAAGGTGAGGAAGCTGATGCTGCGTTTGAAGACGCCTTTGTTGGGGGTGGCAAATAGCCAGCAGCGCAGGACGTTGATGCCGTCAACTTGTTCGCGGTAGAGGAAGTGCCCTCTGTATTTTTCGGGGATGATACCATCGGGGTGGTTGGGGAGTCCACAGACGACAGTAACCTTGTGTCCGAGTTCAGCCCAGCGACGTGCGTGCTCGTAGGTGCGTGCAGCGGGTGCACCCATCTCGGGGGGGAAATACTGACATAAGAATAAAATACGCACGCAGTTATGACTCCAAAAAAGACCTTGGCCCCACCCCACTATATAGGGTTGTCCTTGGGGGACGTTCCACCAATTTAATATGTATATGATGAATGGTAGAATATTTAACAGATTCTGTCAAATGTTAACCGTGAAAGAAAACTTGACGACCATAGGGCAAAGGGGCGATGCTATAGGTGCTGGTGACGCGTATTGTCGCTAAGCCTTTGTCTGGTTAAGAGATAGGAATTGCCATGTCTGGGTTGAGCCTTTTTCTGGGTACAGTGCGATACTTGCGGGTTCGCCAGATTTACTGGCGGATACGGTATGGGCTGCGTCGTGCGTTGGGGAGCATGAAGGGGGTGTCGGTGCCGGAGGATAGGGCTCCGTTGGAGGAGGAGGCGATGGTGGCGATTCGTGCGTGGGCGAAGAATCTGGCGCAGTATTGTCCGCCGGATGTGGCAGGGTTACAGCGGATACGTAAGGGGCAATTTACATATTTGAATCATGGGGTGCGTGTGGAGGCGGGAACGTTTCCCTGGCAGGATAGTACGCAGTCGCGGTTGTGGCAATATAGTTTGCAGTATTGTGATTTTGTACGGGACTTGAGTCTGGACAATGCTTCGGAAGCGTGGGAAGACGACCGTCAGTGCTGTGTGGCGTGGATGCTGAATTGGATTAAGGCGAATCCAGTATGCACGGGGGTGGCGTGGGAAGCCTATCCGGTTTCGGTGCGCTTGATGCATTGGTCGTTGGCATGTAGTGTCTTTCAAATTGATAATGATGCTATACAGAATTCCATGGCGGCGCAGCTAGCGGTGTTGCGGTTGTCGGTGGAGTATGACATCGGGGCGAATCACCTGATCAAGAATGGTGTGGCGTTGGTGGTGGCCGGGGCGTTGGTGGATCAGGATGCCATGAAGCAGGGCATGAAGTTGTTGGAGCATGAGGTGGGTGAGCAGATTTTACCGGATGGGGGACATTATGAGCGGAGTCCTTTTTATCATGTGCAGGTCCTGATGGATCTGTTGTATGTGCAGGCTATGTGCGAGAAGGCACCGAAGTGGTTGAGTGGTGCCACCTATCGGATGGGGGCGGCATTATCGACCATGTTACACCCGGATGGGGATGTTGCCTTGTTTCATGATGCAGCGTTGGGAACGTGGCCGTCGCCAGCAGGGGTGTTGGAATTGTGCGCTGAATGTTGTGCTACTTCGGGGGCGACCATGGCGCGGTTGACGGATACGGGTATTTATCGACTGGGGCCAGCGGATGGGCAGAGTGTGATGCTGATGAAGGCGGGTGAGGCAGGGCCGGCGTATCAACTGGGTCATGCCCATAGTGACTTTGGCAGTTTTGAATTGAGCCTGCGGGGACGGCGGGTTTTTGTGAATTGCGGTACCCATGGTTATGCAGAGAGTCCGCACCGGAATGCGTTGCGGGGGGTGGCGGCGCACAATGCAGCGCAGGTAAGTGGTCGGAAGCCGTTGCAGTGTTGGTCCGTGTTTCGGGTGGCGCGTCGTTATGCTGTGAAAAGTATCCGCTGGCAATCGTCGTTGAAGGGGACCATGGTGCGTGCGAGTCATGACGGGTATGGGGCTTATGGGCATGAGCGGGTCATCGCATGGGTACCGGAAACGGGCTGGTGGGTGGAGGATGATTTTGAGGGGAAGGGCACGGTGGCGGGACAGAGTTATTTACACCTGCATCCGGCCTATCGCTTTGATGCGGTGGAGGGGGGCTATGGGGTGATCACTGTGGATGGAGAACGTGAAGTGGCGCGGGTGCTGGTACCGGAGGGGTGTAGTGTTACGATGACGGTGGGGCAAGCGGGTGAACCTCTGGCGTGTTATCACCCGGCGTTCGGGGTGCAGGTACCTGCGTCGATGTTGACGTTTTCGGGGCGTGATGAGCACATGCTGCATTTGGCCTATGCTATAGTGCCCGCAGGGTGCGCAGCGACATCGTATGAAGCGGTGGCTGAAGCAGCTGAGGTAATGATGTAGGCGAGTTATGACGGATTCTTCCACAGTACCTGTCGATGAAAACAGTCTCCCCCTGCGCTTGATTCGCGGGGTGCTCTTGCTGTGGCTGGTGGGGTTGGTGCTGGGGCTGACGGCGTATACCGGGGATCCGGCAGGGCCGATTAAGTATATGTTCACTGGCTGGGCTGCTGGGGTGTGCGGGGTACTGTTGGCGCGGCATTGCTGGAAGGGCCGATGGATCAATGCGGGGGGGATACCGCTGCTAGCGTTGGTGTGGATCGCGGTACACATGGTCGCAGGGTGGATACATAGTCCATTGGAGTATTTGAGTCGGGTTGATCATGTGCTTTGGAGCGATGTTTTCAGTGGCGGGGCAGGTGATGCAATTACTTCTTTATTTGTTATGCATGCCCCCGAAACCAAGCTTTGGCATATTCTACAAAGCATCTCTTCATTAGCCCCATGGATATCGGGGTGGGTGATTTTATGTGCCATCACCCAGGCCTTTAGAGAAGAAAAGCAACAGCATCGATTTTTTGGTGTGTTGCTGTTGGTGATGATGGCGACGAATTGCTATGGCTTCGCACAGCATTTCGGTTGGGACCCGTTCCCCTGGTCTATCAAGGATACGCTGGAATACAAGAACCTGCCGTCTACTTTTGCCAATCCCAACTTCGCGGGCCATGCCTTACTACTGTGCATTCCTGTAGCAATTTATCTGATTTCAATTGGAAAACGATGGGCATGGCTTCCACTGGCAACGATGCTAGCGCACTTGTATATGACTGGAATGCGCAGTGCTGCACTGGCGGTTGTGGGTATGGTGGGATTACTTGTTATTGTGCAGGTGGTGAAACGATTTGGAATGTTGCCGAAACGAAAAGCATTGCTTACGGTTATCGTATTGATGCTACTGGCAGGTCTGGGTGCAGGGGCTGGCGTAATGGCGTTCAGCAATGGGATAATCCCGGATTCCAAAATGGACAGTTCGCTGTTGCTACGGCTCAATGGCTATGACAATGCATCGCGTATGATTACGGAACGACCTGTCTTGGGTATTGGTCCGGGACGGTATGGGAAAACGACACCAGGTCATTGGACCGAATTTGAATCGCTCTGGTATGGCCTGACAGGCAAGCACAATGGGCATGTTCATAATGATTTGCTGGAGACCGCTGTGGAGGCGGGTTTGCTGGGGTTGCTGGCTTTTGTGCTGTTGTTGGTCATTGCGGTGCTGATTGGACTGAAGGGGTATTATCATTATCAATCTAAGCCGGAGCGGAATGAATCGCGTTTTGCTTTGTTGTTGGTCTTAATGATTGTCGGGTTTGTGGTGGACGGCCTCTTTGGTTTTCCCTTGCGTGTTCCGGTATCGGGTGCCTTGTTCTTTGTTGTGCTAGGAATGGTGGCAACCCTGTATGGAGCAAAACGAACGACACTATATGTATCACGCATCGTCGCTGTTCTTGCGCTGGTTATGGGGATGGGTGGGGCGGTATTGTCGACGCAACATTTTCTGGCGGAACGCGCTTTTCAACAGGCTACGGGGGCGATGGAATTCCTGGCGGAGAATCGGACCAGTCGCACGGCCTTGGTCACAGCGCAGGAGGCCTATGCGGATGGGCGTATGTTGCAGCCCTGGGACGTGCGCGGCTGGAATGGCTTGGCCCATTTAGCCACCATGCAGGGAAAACATGATGTGGCTCATGAACTGACTTCGCAGGCATTGGCACTGGCCCCCAGAGATCTAAAAACACTCGACGCTGCAGTGCAAGGTGCGCTTATGCGGGTTAAGAAAAAAACCCATTATGGTGAATCATGGCTGGAGCATTTATTAACACATATTGCGTTTCAATTACGGCATACGCCCCAATATTTAGAGGATCTTGGTAAGGCACAAATACAGGGTGCAGTAAACACGCCCTCTATCCACCACCCAATGGATTATAATGCTGTGGGTGCGTTGACCCGTGCCTTACATTACAGCCCTGCGAATCGTTCGGACCGGTTGTTTCACCGGGGTCTTGCACAGGAAATGGTCTATCCAAAGGATTGGAAGGGATGGCAGCGGATTGATTTTCTGCAGACCGTTCGAGTCGACCCGTTACATCGTATGGCCTGGACCTTCTTGGATATGCATGCTGAGGAACTTCCCCATGAGCCGGCCTATGCTCAGTTGTTGCTGGAAAACATGACGATTGATACTGATGATTCGACGGTCTCACTGGCATCTATACATGGCCCATCTTTGAGCAGAGAATTAATTCGTGCTTATGATGCACCTGCCGTCGCCCTGGAGATTTTAGGGCAAAGCGTTGTGCGCCATCCTGATGAGCTGGCCTTATGGGGCGAAGCGGTGGCATTGTTGGATGAGGATGCCGTGATGGTGTGGGTGAAAGAGCGGATAGGGCAACTGGATGCAGAAGGGGAAGCCTCCCTCCCACCTGCTGTAGTGGCGCTTGCTGGTTTGGATGTGGGCAATGAATATTATTCGGCCTATCGCGCTGGCATCGTGGGTGATTTATTGTTGAGTGCGGATAAAGATGGACGTGCGTGGGCGCTGTTGGAACGAGCGTATAGAACCTTGCCTGAGCATGATCGCTGGCGAACGGCGTTGAATTTATCCTGGTGCGCAAAGGGCCTGTGTGATGCTGAAGGCGCGATGGAATGGGCTTTAACCGCGAAGGAATTGAACCCGCGGAATGTTGAGGTTCAGCTTAATTTTGCGGAAAGGCTGATGGATGAGCAGCGCTATGCAGAGGCCCGGTTTGAGTTGAGTGGATTGTTGCGAACGGTGCCGGGTTCTTCAAAACACTATGGTGATATTGTTGCTTTGATGGAGGATGTGGAGCAGGGGCAAATGGAGGAGGTGGTAACGAATGAGTAGGGATATGACGCCCGAGAAAGGGAATTTTAAATTTGTTTTAGTACTGGCACTGGTCGTTGTCATTGCCTTTGCATTTTTCGTTTACAGGCAGCCACTGGCCCCGCGTATTGACACGTTGACCCATAGCGTGGGCGAGCTGGAGCGGGACATTGGCAATAACATGCGCCTGGCGGGGGATGTGGAGGAGGCCATTACGCAGTATGAATTCGCACTGGAGCATACGCGTTTTGAGGGTGCGCAGAATCGTGCGGCGGTGGAGGAGCATCTGGGGACGTTGCTGGTGGAGGCGGGTCGTTTTGGGGTGGCTCTCCCCCACCTCGTTTCCGCAGCCCGCGAACCCTATCCGCGTATCGGTGCCTACCGTCCGTGGGTCTTGGCGCTGGAGGGGTTGGAGCGTTTTGAGGAGGTTGCGGGGGTCGTTGGGGCGTGGGAAGCGACGGCGTTGGCGGCTGGGAATGTGGTGGCGCAGGTGGATATGCTGGAGGCGCGGGCGCGCATGGCGAAGCGGAAGGACGATGTGGCGGGGTATGGGGCGTATCTGGCGGAGGGCGCTAAGCTGTTGCCGGGGAGTGCTGCGGGGGCGTTGTGGGGTCGGCATCTGGTGGAGTCGGGCAAGTACACTGAGGCAGCAGCTGTTTTTGATGCGTGGTTATGGGGGGGCGGTCGTTTGTATGGGGGGGCGGTGCCGCAGGTGGATGACGGTCGCCTGGCAGCGACGATGGGGGCCTGGGAACGGGCGTTGGCGGGAAGCACCCGCTTGCAATAATGCGCCTGGGGGGGTTGGCAATTTAGTTGTTGCCCTTTTAATAGTTTGGGGGGTCTGAAAGGTGCTGAATAGGCCCTGAAATGGGGCAAAATCTTGCATTTGTCGCCTCTGGTCTTTATACTCTTATTCCCGAAGGATAGTTTCGCCTTCGGGATTTCGGGTTGGCTACTATGAACCCCATTCTGCGAGGTGCAATGAGTATTGAAGATCGTATCCGATTAGGCTTATCTTTTGATGATGTTTTGCTCTGTCCTGCCAAGTCAGAGATCCTCCCCCGCGATGTGGATCTGACGACTCGTGCGTCGCGTAATATCGAACTGAAAATCCCGCTGCTCAGTGCAGCTATGGATACGGTGACAGAGGCGCGTATGGCCATTTCACTGGCCCGCGAAGGTGGCCTCGGAATTATCCACAAGAACCTCAGTATGGAGGCGCAGGCACTGGAGGTGGACCGGGTGAAACGGTCCCAGTCGGGCATCATTACGGATCCTTTTACGCTGCGACCGGACCAGAGTGTGCAGGATGCGGAAGACCTCATGGCACGCTATCATGTTTCGGGCGTACCCATTACGGACAAGAATGGCGTGTTGGTGGGTATCCTGACGAATCGTGATTTGCGCTTTGTAGAGGATTACTCCATCGCTATTCATACCATGATGACACCGCAGGACAGGCTGGTGACGGTGAAGGCGGGCACATCGCAGGAAGATGCAAAAAAACTGCTCCACAAGCATCGTATTGAGAAGCTGCCCATTACGGATGACGACGGCAAGCTCATTGGTCTCTTGACCATCAAAGATATTAAGAAGGAGAAGGATTTCCCGAATAGTTGTGTGGACGATCGGGGTCGTCTCCGTGTGGGTGCCGCAGTGGGTGCAGGACCGGACGAAGTGAAACGCGCAGAGATGCTGGTGGATGCGGGGGTGGACTTGCTGGTGGTGGACAGTGCCCATGGGCAGCATGTGATGGTGGCAGAGACGGTGCGCTTGATTAAGGCGGTCTGTCCTGATACCGACATCATTGCAGGGAATATTGTGACGAGGGAGGGCGCGGAGCATTTGATTGCTGCGGGGGTCGATGGGGTGAAGGTCGGTGTGGGTCCCGGTTCGATTTGTACGACACGCGTCGTAGCAGGTGTAGGTGTGCCCCAATTAACAGCGGTGATGGATGTGGCGGATGCGTGTAAAGCTGCGGGTATTCCGGTGATTGCCGATGGCGGGATTAAGTATTCAGGCGATATTGCGAAAGCCATTGCCGGCGGTGCGAGCTGCTGCATGATTGGCAGCCTCTTTGCGGGTACGGAACAGAGTCCGGGCGAGAAGGTCTTGTACGAAGGCCGTACCTACAAGGTCGTGCGGGGTATGGGTTCTATCAAGGCCATGCAAGAGGGCAGTAAAGCCCGCTACATGCAGTTTGATGAAGAACCCCATAAGCTGGTACCTGAAGGCATTGAAGCGCGAGTCCCCTATCGGGGTAACCTGCCCGATTTTGTTCACCAGTTGACTGGCGGGCTGCGGGCTGCCATGGGCTATTGCGGTTGTCCGGACATTGCCACCATGCGCACGAAACCCACATTTATCCGTATCACAGCTTCGGGACTTCGCGAGAGTCATCCCCATGATGTAACGATAACGGAAGACGCCCCGAATTATCAGATTCCCCATTAGGGGATGCAGCCTCCGGGAGAGGAAAGACTTATGCAAGGAATCGGACGTCCCATAGTTGTTCTCGATTTTGGTGCGCAATACAGCAAGCTCATCGCACGGCGTGTGCGTGATGCAAATGTATATAGCCTCATTGTACCGTTCAATATCAGCTATGACGATCTGAAGGCGCTGGACCCGGCAGGGATTATCTTTAGTGGTGGTCCTGCAAGTGTGCATCTTGATGATGCACCCAAGCCGGATCTGCAGGTCTTTGATCTGGGCGTACCTATTTTGGGAATTTGCTACGGGGTGCAGTTGCTGGCGGATATGCTGGGGGGCACGGTGGAGGCATCGGACGACCGTGAGTATGGTGTTGCCCATCTGGAACATTATGATGGCACAGGTTTCCTGGACCAGGTGGAAGAACACACCCAGGTCTGGATGAGTCACGGGGATCGTATTACGGTATTACCCGATGGCTTTGAGTCTATCGGTCGTACAGAAAATTCGCCTTATGCGGCGATTGCAAATGCCGCGCGTCATTTCTACGGTGTCCAGTTTCATCCGGAGGTGGTGCATACGCCGGAGGGCAAGCGTATCCTGGCAAATTTCGTGCACAACATCTGTGGCTGTATGAACTCCTGGACCATGGGTAATTATGTGGACCTCGCAGTGAAGGAAATCCGCGAGCAGGTGGGCGACAAACAAGTCCTCTGTGGTCTCAGTGGTGGTGTGGATTCGAGTGTTGCTGCCGTATTGATTCATAAGGCTATCGGTGATCAGCTTACGTGTATGTTTGTGAATAATGGTTTGTTGCGTAAGGGTGAAGATGTAATGGTGCAGGAGGTTTTCCGGGACAATTTTCATATCAAGCTGAATTATATTGATGCGGAGGATCGTTTTATCGATGCGTTGGCGGGGGTGTCGGAGCCGGAAGCGAAGCGCAAGATCATCGGCAATCTTTTTGTAGTAGTCTTTGAAGAAGAAGCGACACGGCTTGGGCACATGGACTTCCTCGCGCAGGGCACCTTGTACCCGGATGTGATTGAGTCGGTGAGTGCCACGGGTGGCCCTTCGGTGACCATCAAAAGTCACCACAATGTAGGCGGCCTGCCGGAAAAAATGAACATGAAGTTGCTGGAGCCGTTGCGCGAGTTGTTTAAGGATGAGGTGCGTGATCTGGGCCGTGAACTGGGGCTGCCGGAAGAAGTTGTGGGCCGTCATCCTTTCCCCGGACCGGGACTGGGTGTGCGTTGCATTGGCGAGATTACGCGGGAACGCCTGGCGACCTTGCAGGATGCGGATGAGATCTTCATTGAGGAGATTGTTAGTGCGGGGCTCTATAACGATATTTGGCAGGCGCTGGTCTGCCTGTTGCCGGTACGCTCGGTAGGGGTACAGGGCGATGGACGTACCTACGAGGAAGTGTGTTCATTGCGCGCTGTGACGTCGGAAGATGCCATGACCGCCGACTGGTTTCGCTTCCCACCGGAAGTGTTGCAGCGGGTCTCGAATCGCATCTGCAACGAAGTGCAACACATTAACCGGGTACTCTACGATGTGACTTCCAAGCCGCCCGGAACTATTGAGTGGGAATAGCGGGAAGTGGCGGCTGCTCTGCTTCTTAATGCAGACCCGTGCTACGGGTGTCACCCCTGCGAAAGCAGGGGTCTCCCCAACGGTATCCCGGCTTCCAGTCGGAGTGTAGTCTTTCAGTCTGAATTAATTCACATCGTTCCCTATTGCCTGCCGTGCTACGGCCTCTGCTCCGGAAGACAGAAGCCTTGGACCGCGATTGCGATGTTTTTGGTCCCGACTTGAGATGGGAGGGTAAACGCGGAGATTCCCGTCTGCGCGGGAATTGACAGGAGTCGAAAACAATGGGGCTTCTTGCCTGCTTCTTCCCACTGCCAGTTTTCCTCTCTGCGTTCTCTGCGCCTCTGCGTTAAGTTTCCCCCTCCGCCCCTTCCTTGTTATGATGCCTTTATAACCTCGGAGGGAATCGTTATGTCCAGCAAGTTTTGTTTTGTCATACCCACACTGTTTATGGGCTGTGTTCTTCTTTTCGGTACAACCAATGCGCAGGCCAACGAACCCTCGTCTACCTATATTCGGGATTGGCTCATTGCTGGTCCCGTCACACTACCCACCCCGGAACTGATGCCACAGGATTTTGCACACCTCCGTGGCTTCGGGGTCAACTACCTCGAGGCCCAGGGCGCGGAAGGGGGCGTACGTCCCAAGGCCGGAGACACGGTGGTCTATCCTGGTGGACAGATGGTCTGGAAGGCCCACAGCGCACCCAAAGATATCATCGACCTCAACACTGTGGTGAGTACCGCGGAGCATGTGCTGGCTTATGCCTATACCGAATTTGAGTCCGACACAGAGCAGGCTGCCGTCCTCGCGCTGGGCAGTAATGATGGGTGTCGGGTATGGCTCAATGGTGAACGCATCTTCGATGTTCCCCGGGCACGGCCGTTGCAACTGGACGATGACTATGTTCCTATGCTGCTGAAGAAGGGCACGAACCGCTTACTCTTCAAGGTGGAAGAGTGGGGAAATGACTGGGGCTTTTGTGCACGGTTTATACCGCTAAATCATGAAGGGGTGACGGAGAAATTGCGTTTTTTCGAAATTAATCGTGGCGAAGACGGTGGGGCTTACCTGGATTTTG
>CALAXS010000025.1 GCA_937895305.1 uncultured bacterium | reverse complement strand
ATACATGTGCTTCCCGAGCGGAGTCCAGGATATGGCGAAGCAAGACCTGTGTCGATTTATGCGACATACTGTACGGCTGCCTCACGTACGACTTCATCCCGGAAATATCGGCTCAGGTCATTGGGGGTGCGCAGGTCTGCTTTACGGCCGAGCTGCAAAGATAGCGTGCGTTCCATTCGTGATAGTTCAAAGAAGCCGGGCACATGCCCTTCCTGAAATTCGACCAGGACATCAACGTCACTATCAACAGAAAAGTCATCGCGCAAAACTGAGCCGAAGAGGGAAAGCTTACGGATACCATGGGCCTGACAAAATTCGGTCAAGGCCTGCTTATCTATAGAAATTTCCGAAACCATATTATCTCTCCTCGAAGTACAAATATAGTCTATCATAAATTCGAAGGGAATCACGGGTGGTTTATTCCGGCAAGTTACACACTGCCTGAATGGCTTCCAGGCTTACATCGTGGAGGTGTCCATTGGAGGCGAAGACGCCGGTGTTCTGCAGGAGCTTGCGACCATGACTGAAGTCCAGGGCATTGCCCTTCAGGTCGGTGATGCGCCCCCCTGCTTCTTCGAGGACGATAGACCCGGCGGCCTGGTCCCAGATACATTCTTTGTAGTTCGGGTACTTGGGCGACATAAGTCGCAGGAGCATCTCTGCACCCCCTGCTGCGAGGACAGCGTACTTGGCCTGACTGTCCAGGCGTACAGGTTCGGCTATGACACCCAGCTTCTCGGCGATGTAATCAATTTCGCCCACATTGGTATGACCTGATTCCACCGACCGCATGATACGCGCCTGGGTCGGGTCGGTCTGGGGGGATGCATGCAACGGCTGAAAATCTTTGCCAGCGGAACTGTAGTACGCACCATTACCGCGTTGCGCTACCGCCACAATGCCCGCGCCCATGTCCGGTGCGCAGCCCTCACCCAGATTGGGACATCCCAGAATACCAAATTGCACCTCACCATTCTCCACGAGGCCCAGCGCGATGGCGTATTGCTCTCCGCGCAGGTAGCCCTTGGTGCCATCAATGGGGTCCAGGGTCCAATAGCGGTCACCGGGTTCCCCCGTGCCCTGGTCGATCCAGTCACATACCGCGGTGTTCGATGCACCTTCAGCGAAGGGCGCAATAAATTCCCTTACCCGCGCCAGGGTCTCCGCACCATCCCCGGTCTGCAACATTTCCGAACTTTCTTCACCCACCAACGTCGCACCGCTCAAGTGTTCCTGGAAACCTTTACCGATGAGGGCCTGCACCGCGAAGTCCGCCACGGTCACCGGGGAGAGGTCGCCCTTGGCCAGGCCCTCCACCTTCATCCCGGCTTGTACCTGCTGTGCCAATGCACAGGACTGACGCACGGCTTCTATGGCAAATTTAATATCCGGTTGATTCATATCAATCATGGTATACAGACTTTCTATACGTAAATGGATTTTGTAGTGAATGATAGGATTCGTACTATGGGCTAAGGTAAGCGTACATGCCCCAGGCTATAGCGTTGGTCCCCGGCCATAGGCCAAATCAGCACACTGTCATAGCCCGAACGAATCGCTGTCACGGGTGCAAAAGCATAGACCACTGCCAGCCCGGCTTTCCGATTACGCTCCGGGATGGCCATGCTCGTTCCTATGATTTCCTGCCCATGAAGATAAATCACCAGGTACTCATCATTACGGTCACCGGAAAATTCTACGCGTGACTTAAATCGCATCCCGGGAAGCTGAACCCATAACGCATCATGCTTTATCTGGGCCCCATTCCGTAACACCATGTTTTCCGGCGCATCCCATGCCACACCTTCACGCTTCGGTGAATTCACCTCCGACAGATCCTTGCGCAAGGCCTTGCTGAAACGATAGCGATTCGCATCAATCAAATGATCATAGTGCCCCAGGTTCAAATGCCATATAGTCGCCCACCGCTCCCGACTCCAAATGGACCCCTGTGTAACCGTCTGAATGTGACCATAATAGGTTTCCAAATCCTTGTCCTCAAAGCCCATCTTCCCCGTCACAACACTCCACTCATAGCCCTTCGGTACCGTGCGCGTAAAATGACCAATACGCCAATTCGGACTATATATCGCGGGTAGCCGCGCCAATAGCGGGTCCGCCAGCGCATAATAATCAATGATGTGCGCCTTCGGTCCACCAAAGAAACCCCGGAACCCCACACTTCCATGCACCTTCACCACATCCCGGCCCGATCTTCGATACCCCTTGCCCGTTTGCACATAACTATGGGAAGGCATATTGCCCTTGTCCATCCACGCCGTCAGACTGCCATTGTCATACCAGAACCGCCGCTCATCCCCAATACCATGTTCATCCTTGAAGCCTTTGGTATCGTCCCCGAAATCAGACCCCGTGCTATAGGGTGCAAACGGCGCCAGTGACGACAGAAAGATAACAACAATACTAAGTGCAAATGCCGGGAAACTGCGTCCAAAAACCGGACTGCGCACCAGGATGCAGACCGCCAGAAAATAAGGTGCCACAAAAAAACGCCCCCCCATAAAGTCCCCGCCAATCTTGATGATATAAAGCATATACAACGCCATGCCCAGCGCCAGCATGATCATCTTGCTGCTGCGCAGGAAAAAAGCACTCACCAGCCCCAACCCGATAATGGGCAAGGTCGCCGGATCACGCACCAGCGTATGCAGGAAATAAAAGAAGCCCTGTGCCGCCAGTGCCGACGGTGGAATCCCGGTCCCCAGTTTCGCAAAGGCCGTGTTGGGCACCAGCGCCCCATAATAAACCAGCGAAAAAATTTCCCACAGAATAAACGGCATAAAGCCCAATAGTACCAACGCAAAAGTACGCAGCCGGAATTGACTCAGGACCATATACGCAAGGGCAGGCGCATAGAGTAAAAGACTGTCCATGCGATTCAGCACCCCCAGCCCCGCAATAAGGGACAGCAACAAAACCTCACGCGTACCCCATTGCGTCTGCACAAAGACCAGGATAAAGGCCAGCAAGAGCAAGTTCGTTAGCGGATTTTCCAGCCCCGACGTCGCGTAATCCATGAAGGCCCGACTACAGAGGAATAGGAGGATGCCCATAATCGCCTGGGTACGACTCAGGGCCATGCGATAAACAAACAGTACCGCCACCACCAGACTCGTCCCCAAGGCCACCGCCATAAACGTAATAAACTGCGTACGGAAAACGCTGTATGCCAGCGTATTCAGAAAGAGCCACAGCGGATGAGTAAAGGCCTGCACCCGCTCTGCCGGATTCCAGGTCAGTCCATAGCCCGTCACCAGATTCTCCGCCGTTCGATACGAGATATACGCATCATCACAGAGCCAGGCCGTCTGATAAAGCACCCAGGTGAACGCACCCAGCAATACCAGATTAATACCATGTCGATTCAACGCAGCCAAGACCTGTCTACTCCCTTAACTTGTAGCTCCAAAGTATGCCCGTCACCACCAACAGGAAGCAACAAAAAAGGCCCGACGACTCCGGACGGAATGTGAGCAATATCTATGTCCTCAAAATCTTAACTTTCAGGAATGACAAGGGATTAAAGCAAAGACTCTACCCCTTGTCGCCCTCGCGAAGGCGGGGGCCTCCGCGTAATGAGTCCGCGCCCATACTGGCGGGATGATTGGGAAACATACTATGGTTAAGCAAAATTTGAGTATCCATTGTAGTGATTCCGAGTGGAGTGGCGACGGGGAGACCCCTGCCTTCGCAGGGGTGACAAACTTTGCGCTACTTCAAACAATGCTATCGGCTAGAACAGACCCAGGGCCTTCGCTGCGGGTTCCACCTTCGCCCAGCCTGCATCCGTGATTTGGGTCATGGGCAGACGCAGGTTATTCTCGATAAGCCCCATCTTCGCCAGAATCGCCTTCACGGGCAAGGGGTTGGACTCTACAAACAGGGCCTCAACCAGATCCACCAGCTTATAATGCAACTTCCGCGCACCCGCGAAATCGCCCGCATTCGCCAGACGACACAACTCCGACACATCACCCGGCACCACGTTGGCCGCAACCGAAACTACGCCCTTCCCCCCAACCGAAATCATGGGCAGCGTCAGGCCATCGTCACCGGACATTACATTGATGTCGCAACGGTGCAGGATCTGCGTCACCTGATCCACACTTCCACACGCTTCCTTCACCGAAACGATGTTGGGATGTTCATTCATCTTCGCGATGGTTTCCGGACTCATCTTCGTACCCGTACGCCCCGGCACGTTATACAACATGACCGGAAGTCCCTCATCCGCGATGGTCCTGTAATGGGCAATCTGACCTTCAGGTGTCGGCTTATTGTAATACGGTGTAATCAGCAACGCGCCATCAGCACCCACTTCCTTCGCATACCGCGTCAGCCCCACCGCCTCACGTGTATTGTTCGAGCCTGTACCCGCAATCACCGGGATACGACCTGCTATACGTTCCACCGAAAATTTGATGATGGACTTTTGCTCATCATGGGACAACGTAGCCGCTTCCCCGGTGCACCCACACGGCACCAGGCCATTGGTACCGCCCGCAATCTGAAAATCTATCAATCGGCCATAGGCATCAAAATCAACATCACCATTCCCCTGAAACGGGGTCACCAACGCTACAAAGGAACCTGTATACATGATCTATTCTTTCATTGTTGTCTTGGCCAACGCGATGCATTTTCGTATATGCTTGTCGACAAAGAACGCTTACTATTTTCCGAGCCCACTGGTTCCCATGCTGTGCGTGGGAATCTGGGCGGTATTTTCAGTTCAACGGTTACATGCATGCACATCCAGTTGTGTACGCATTCCCACGCAGAACACGGGAACCAGGGAAACGTTTAAGGCTATGCCTGGCACCATCCTGTTAACACCAAATGCTATGCATATTCAGTCCACAGCATAGCATATAGGCAGTCCGTATTGCTGCCATATTCCTCAATACGCTCATGCATCCCCAGTTTTAGTCAATGGGGCCAAGAGATAAGATGAGAAGGCTGTTCCCCC
>CALAXS010000024.1 GCA_937895305.1 uncultured bacterium | reverse complement strand
TTGATTTCAAACACAAATTAGTGCACCTAAATACGCTCTCTAACCCCTAAATTAATCGATTTTCTTATAGCAGTATGGCAGTTCGGTCGATGATGCTATCCAGAACCACCCCTGTGCAATGGGACGAGCATAGTATATCATGCAGTATTTTAAGCCAATTTCAGCTCCACTGCAGAGACGGACGCGCCTGGAAAATCCCATCGCCCATTTTGGGGTACTGTCAATTCTTCTGGTTCCAGCACCTCATGGGTAGCACTCCACACCTCAAAATCCGGATCAACTGCAATCTGAAAGACCTTAGCCGATTTAAACTCCGACCCACCTACACGGAAATCGACACTTACCGATCGGGTCCGATTTGTGTTAACCACATGCAAGAAAACAGCATTTCCTGTCCGGCTCGCTGTAACGTCCAAGCCATCCGGACAGTGCTCTACTTCAATGGCTTCATTGCCAACATGGTTCCGAAAGAGCTGCATGACTCGCGCTACCGGCATAAGATAAGGGCGCTGTCGATCCGGTATCATCAACGCATTCACCTGCCATACATTACCGCAAAAATCAGCACCGGTCGCAATCTTCAATACATCGCCATGCCGCGAATGCACATTCAACAAGCGTGCCATAGCCACGCCAGCCGCCCAGGAAGACAGGACATGACAACGATTCGGCCCCTGCAAGGCAAAGTGACATTCCGTCAGGGCCAGGGGTATCCCGTATTTATCAGTTTCTTCTCGTATTTGCTTGATCTTCGCCTCATGCGGGCGCCAGGCCTCCATCAATTCTGCCCAGGTGCGATCCGGGTCATTCCGGTATTCGGTACCCTGCAAGACAGAATCCTTCTTTGCCCCTGGATTAAACATGTGATGGAATGCAATATACTGTAAATGCTCTCCCGCCATCTCAATCATTCGGGGTGCCCAACCACTATCGCCCCAGCCAATCAAGTCAATCGACGGATCCGCTTTTCGCATGGCTTCAGCAAATTGTATGGTCACATGACCAGCCGTTTCCATATTGAAGCCATTCTTGTCATAGGATGTTTCATTACCAAGCTGCCACATAGGAATACGCGTGTCTTCCTGTACCCCATGTTTCTTGCGTAATGCATCACCCGGATTATTGCAATAACTCACCCAGGCTGCTGCCTCAGCAGCATCCCCAATACGTATGTTACCGAAGGGATCCTTCATCCATTGCTTACGACCATCCGATTCAAAATTTACACACATCAACGGGTCTGCACCCACCTGTTGACAGAAATTCACAAACTCCACCGTCCCTACCTGGTTACTCTCATAGCCGCCCCATAACAAGTTGTCCATCATCACACGCTCACTTCGAGGCCCAACCCCCTCACGCCAGCGATAATAGGAACTGAAGCATCCACCCCAACGTAGCATCGAAGGAGCCAGGTCTTTCGTCATACGCACTACGTCCCGTTTCCAGACCTGCCGTCGATTGTCCCATGCAAAGGCCACCGAACCATCCGTCGCCCCCAAGGGCTCCATAAACTGCATATACAACCATGGGGAGAGGTTAAACTTCGGCGTGGGTGATACTTCGAGTACGTCTTGATTCTCCTTAATCGCAGCATTTCCACCTACTGCTACCAAACCTGCAGCAAGAGGCGCCACCTTGGCTGCCTCTAAAAAGCTACGTCGTGAAATTTTGTCACTCATATCGATTTCCTTCGCGAGACTTAGTACACATTTCAAAAGTATGATTATTTATTTAAACAGACCTGAACCGTTTTTACAACTATTGGATAATGCTGATTTTCAAGACAAAAAAGGCTGGATGATTTTTGTTAACTCTACATAAAATATGGTATATTCTCCGCAAAATCACCACCTTCGGAGTCTCCCCATGTCCTTCCTCGCCAACCGAATGAATTCTATTGACGCCAGTGGCATACGCAAAGTCTTCGCCCTTGCTGCTACCATGAAAGACCCCATCAACCTCAGCATTGGCCAGCCCGATTACGACGTGGATACCATCGTCAAAGATACCATGATCCAAGCGGTGCGTGACGGCAAAAATACCTACACCCAGACCTGGGGCATCCAATCCCTTCGCGATGCCGTAACCCAATACTACGACCAGAAATTTGGAGTCACTATCAAAAACCCCATGATCTGCTCTGGCGTTTCCGGCGCACTCTTTCTCGCACTCATGGCCACCGTCGAACCCGGCGACGAAGTTCTCTTCGCCGATCCCTACTTCGTTATGTACCCCCACCTCACCGCGCTCCTTGGCGGTGTCCCCATACCCATCAACACCTACCCCCACTTCAAACTTACTCCTGAAGCACTCGAAGCTGCTATTACCCCGAAATCAAAAATACTCATCATCAACACCCCCTCCAATCCGACGGGGGTAACCCTCAATAGAGTAGAACTTCAAGCGTTAGCTGATGTCGCGAAAAAGCACAAGCTCCTGGTCCTGACCGACGAAATCTACGAGGCCCTCTCCTACGATGAAGCACCCGCCACCATGGTGGGTATGTACGATAATGTACTGCTCCTGTCCGGCCTCTCCAAATCCGCTGCCATGACCGGGTGGCGCATTGGCTTTGCTTCCGGCCCGGACGAAATCATCCAGGCCATGAACACCCTTCAGCAATACACCTTCGTCTGTGCACCAGCCCCCGCACAAGAAGCCGCTGTCGTTGCACTCCAGCAAGACATGACCCAAAAAATCGACGCCTACCGTGAAAAACGCGACATTGTATACAACGGCCTCAAAGACCACATGGAGGTCGCCAAGCCTGGCGGTGCCTTTTACATCTTCCCCAAAGCACCTGGCGGCGATGGAACCAAATTCGTCGAACGTGCAATCGCCAACAACGTCCTCATTATCCCCGGTGCTGTTTTCTCCAAAACCAAATCCCACTTCCGAATCTCCTTCGCCGCCACCAATGACACCCTTAAAAAAGGAATAAACACACTCCTGACGCTAACAGATTAATTAGTGCAACACCCTGAATTCCATATTTCAGGTATACTAAGCGTAAT
>CALAXS010000023.1 GCA_937895305.1 uncultured bacterium | reverse complement strand
AATTTCTCGCTCCCTTTTCTCGTTCCCAAGCTCCCGCTTGGGAATGCATATCCCGGAACTCTGCTCCGCTAAGCGGACGCATTCCCTCGCAATACACCAAGTTCAGTCTCGTATTTGGCTACGCATACTGACGCGGAGATTCCTGCCTCCGCAGGAATGACAAGAAATTGAAGACACAGCAACGACTTCACGCTAAAAAATTCAACTGTATTACACGTTGTCCGGTGGCGACACTTCCACCTCTTCCACAACGACACGATTACCTTCTACTGCGGTAATGACCACACCAACACCCTTGTCAATAAAACTGGCATCGGATACGGCATCAATCCGTTCCCCGCCCACTTCGATAATGCCCGCAGGCCGGAGCGCAGTACGTACCACGCCCTGTTGTCCGATGAGTTCTGTTCTGCTGACCGTATTGGTGAAACCTGATTCACCACTCATGGACGTATCCAGCCGGAGCAGCCCACCCGCCTTGGTGCTGGAAAGCATCCAGAGTCCCAGCATAATCACACCGATGGCGCAGAGCCCTTCGATAATGGCAATAAAAATAGCATACTCCGGAAAAGTGTAGACACCAATAATGGTACTACCCACCATCGCCAAAACACCCAGCGTACCCAGTACGCCACCCGGCAGAAGGAACTCCGCCAGGATCATGATCATACCCATGACAAACAATAGTGCCATCCACCAAATCATGTAGTCACGCCTCCCTGGCTATTTTCCAACAGCGTAATCAGTTGGCCCACCTCGATGCGAATTTCCAGCAAGACCTTGGACTTGTCTGCCGGGTCCTTGGGGTCCGTTTCGTCCAGCGGGGCAAAGGTACCCAACAGTCCATTATGGTCGCCCAGTACCATCGGTGCCTGACTCAGGAGTTTGTTGAAGCGGCTGGCAAATGGCGCGCAGGTGTAATAGCCCGCGCCCTGAGACTGGACCACGCCCATCTCCACAATCAACTGCTGTAACATGGCAATCAGGGTCTTGCGTTCATCCATCAGCTTTTCTCCTCCTGTTCCGTCACCACGTAACGGTTACCATCCGCATGGATAATAACCAGTTTTGTACCTTTATCGAGATATTCACCACGGGTCACAATATCGTATGTTTTTCCATTGAATCGACCGCGACCGGAGGGCGACAAACGCGATGTTGCCACGCCTTCCATGCCCGCCAACTTATCTTCCGTATCTTCGCTTTGCACGGTATATCCCGCCGAGGTTAATTGTTGCTCGTTCAGTTGAAGGGCCTTAAAAAGCCGTGTCTTGGGCAGGAATTTCCAGGTGAGCAACGTGAGGACGGCAAAGAGGCTTAGTGCTACGGTGAAGGTTTGTCCTGCGTCCTCCAGGCGCTGCCACTGCCAGTCAAACTCAGGAATGGTGACACGGGTCATGGACATGACCAGCCCGGCGATGATGCAGACAAATCCGGCAAGTCCCACAAAGCCGAAACCGGGCAGGACAAAAATTTCCACGCCCACAAGGATCAGTCCTATGAGCAAGAGCGCCAGGTCTTCCACCCCGGCAAGTCCCATGACATAGTAGGAGCCGAAAAAGACTGCGAGACAGGTAATGCCGATGAGAGCAGGCAGGCCGATGCCGGGGGTGCGGATTTCAAGATAGAGACCGCCGAGGCCCATCATGAGGAGGAGGCCGGAAATCATGGGACTGGAAAGCCAGCGGTAAAACTGCTCCGCCCAATTGGGGTCTACCTTGCGCACTTCCAGTCCGCCATACCCGTAGTAGCCCATGACTTCATCGATGGATGTAGCAGTGGTCGGGATGAGTCCATATTCCATGGCTTCCGTATGGGTGAGGGTGAGGAGCTTGCCTCCTTCGCAGATGAGCTTCGTGCCGTCGGGCAAGATGTCATTAATCACCGGGGCCGGGACTTCTTCCACATCCCCTTCGTCCTTGCCTTCCGGAGCCATGAACTTTCGGGCGGCCTCTTCCAGACCATCCAGGGGCAGGTCCGTTTCTTTTCCAATAGCTTCAAATATATCACCAATGGGATCTTTTTTCATGCGACTGGATTCGATAGCTTCTTCGTCTGCAATCTTGAAGATGGTATAGGTGCCATCCGCATTCGGCGCACCGCGCAGTTCAATTTCATTGTCCACCATG
>CALAXS010000022.1 GCA_937895305.1 uncultured bacterium | reverse complement strand
GGGAATATTTTCGATATGAGTTCGCATATCACGAAGACGATCACGGGTAGCAGATGACAACGTCTCCAGTTCTTGCTTGTGCTTTTCCATCTTGCCGGCACAGGCACGAAGCATCTGGCGGGTTGTCGTTATCTTTTCCGCAATATTATCCTGGGCACCGATCAGGCGCTGCTGTTCTTCTTCCAGCGCCGTTTCCAGTTTTGCCAGGCTTTCGAGTGTGGGATTTTCAGCCATGTTTCATGGTCCTTGAAGCTGGCACAGCCCAAACTTCCCACGCGTATTCCGGGGAAGGCCCATAACTGCACACAAATCAGGTTGCCACCTTGCCCTATTGTAAATTGTTTTCACTGATTAGTCAAAATGATATAAATAATAATAGTGTATCAGTGTTATCTGTGTAAACTTCGCGACCTCCATCTACTACCCCAAGTCATATTTCCTGTGTTTATTGGCCAACAGGGCATGCTCCTATGAATCGTTTGGCTTCTAACCATTGTTTAATGATCGGTAGCATGCTATAAATAGAGACTGGATCCCCGTTTAACTTTTAAAGAGGTGCACCATGGCTACAACAATATCAACGCCAGACAATGTCGCAGCGACAACACTGCGTGTAACAAATCCCCGAAACGGCGAAGAACTGTATACCATCATAGAACCAGATGCCACTGCAATTGAAGCGGTATTTACCACGGCCCGTGAAACAGCAGGTACTATCAGTGCCATGACTGTTCGCCAGCGGCTGGATGCCCTGCAAAAGATGAGCGATTACATTCTGGAGCATAAGGAATCCATTATCGATCGCATTGTCTCGGAAACAGGCAAAACCCGTGCAGAGGCGCTGCTCACCGAAATTTTCTCAACACTGGATCTGATTCAGTATTATGGAAAAACAGCAGAGCGTGACCTCGCTGATCAGAAAGTACCCACACCAGTTATTCTGTTTGGCAAGAAGTCCAGAATATTTCTGGAACCACTGGGGACAGTGCTTATCATTTCCCCCTGGAACTATCCCTTTAACCTGTCCATGACCCCCATCATTACCGCATTGGTAACCGGGAACTCAGTGGTCTTCAAACCCAGTGAGTACACCCCCCTCAAGGGATTACTGGAAGAGATATTCGATGGCAGCGGCTTTCCGAAAGATATTGTTCAAGTCGTCTATGGCGGGAAAAACACTGGGCGTCAATTGATTGACCAGCAACCCAACAAGGTTTTCTTTACCGGGAGTGAAGCAGCAGGCAAGGCCATCATGGCCCACTGCGCGCAATACCTCATCCCGGTCGAACTGGAATTGGGAGGCAAAGATCCCTTTATCGTATTTGAAGATGCCAATATCCCGCGTGCAGCCAATGGCGCCCTCTGGGGTTCTTATACCAATTGCGGTCAGACCTGTACCTCGGTAGAGCGTATCATCGTGCACGAGAGCATCTACGACAAATTTGTAGAGACACTCGTGGACGAGATGAAGCACCTTAAAACGCCCCTGCAACATACCCCCAATTGTCATCCCAATGATATGGACATGGGTTGTATGACTGCGGATTTCCAGGTCGCGAAAGTGGAAGAACAAATTGACGATGCCATAGCAAAAGGCGCCAAAATATATATAGGCGGGAAGCGCCAGGATGACTCCCACAATATACCACCCACATTGATTGGCAATGTCACCCCGGACATGATCATGTATGCCGAAGAGACCTTTGGGCCCGTTGCCATTGTGATTCCCTTCAAGGACGAAGCGGAAGCCATTCGCCTGGCCAATGATACCCGCTACGGACTGAGTTCTTCGGTCTGGACCGATGACCTCGTTCGTGCAGAACGGGTCGCCCGGGCCATCGTCACCGGTAATGTATCCATCAACAATGTACTGGCAACCCAGGGCAACGCTGCGCTCCCCTTCGGCGGGACCAAGGCCAGTGGCATGGGGCGCTACAAGGGAACGGTAGGCCTGCATTCCTTCAGCAACATCAAGTCTGTTATGATCGATAAAAATAGTGGACGCTTTGAACCCATCTGGTATCCCTATACCGCTGAAAAATATGCATTGCTGCAACGGCTGGTAGATTCTGCATTTAAGGGAACCATACTACAGACTATTTTTGTCGGGTTGGGACTGGAACGCCTGGAAAAAAAGCGCCACTATTAAATCAGGGAATTGAGCAAGTATAATCAGGACATACATGGTGGGTACAAGGGCAAGGGAAGGAAGAGTATGGCTGGCGAAAAGCACTACGACTTTATTGTTATTGGTTCGGGGACTTCCGGTGGTACAGCAGCCTACATGCTGCAACATGGGGGGATGAAGGGCCTTTTACTTGAAGCAGGTTCCTACTTCAAGAAAGAAGACTTTACCATGTCCGAAGAAGAGTATACCCCCAAACTCTTCTGGGGTGGTGGCTGTGACTTTAACAAGTCCTTCGATCTCGCATTTATTCGCGGTCGTTGTGTTGGTGGCGGATCAGTCATAAACCAGGCCCTCATGGACCGCTTCGACGATACAGCACTGAACGATTGGAAGGCCGATACGGGCATAGACTTTTTTACCCGGGACGGTATGGATGCCCACTACAACTACGCCGAAAACCAGATCGTTCGCCAGGAAATCCCGCCCGAATGGCGCAATAAAAACGCCCATAAATTTATTGAGGGTATGGATAATATAGGCCGCGAATGGAAGCCCATGGTGCGTGCCCAATGCGATTGCGCTACCCCCGAAGGCCAGGACTGCATCTGCTGCCTGGGCGGTTGCCTTCGCGGATCAAAGCAAAGCACCCTGGAAACAGCAATCCCCAGGGCAGAGGCGGAAGGCCTTGAGATTCAGGCTGAGATTACCGTAGAACACATCGAGCATAAAAAAGATGGTGTGACAGTCCATGCGGTTCAGCATGGTGCAAAGAAAGTCTTTCATGCAGCCAAAGTTGTACTTGCAGCGGGTGCCCTCGGCACCAGCCAACTCCTCCTGAACTCTGGATTCAGCAAGGCCCTGCCCACACTGGGCCATAAGTTTTGTATGCATCCCCAGTTTATGAACTTTGCCATATTCGATGAAATTGTGGACTCACACAAAGGTGCACTGCAAGGCTGCAAGAGCGATGACCCTGTTTTTCGCAAGCGTGGCTTCAAGCTGGAAAATGTTTTCGCACCACCCATCGCTGTGGGCATCCTCCACCAGAGACTGGGGGCCAAACTCATCGACTTTCTCAAGCAATACCGGAATTTCGCATGCATTGAAGTCTGTGTCCGTGATGAAAATACAGGTATCCTCACCACAGACAAGCACGGCCGCATTAGAATCGAGAAGAAACTCACTGACCAGGACAAGAGTCGTTGCGCCGATGGCCGCTCCATGGTGCATCAGCTCTTCGACTCACTCAAACCCAAAGAGATCTTCCATGCGGATTGGCCTTTCGGCCTACACCTCATGGGTGGATGCTGTATCGGTCAGGACGGGGCTTCCAGTGTAGTGAGTCCCGAATTCCAGGTACACGGTCACGAGAACCTCTACTGCGCCGATTCATCCGTGTTCCCCAATGCGCCTGGTATTAACCCGGGCCTGACTATTTTTGCTATGAGCCACCGCATGGCTTCGTCCATGCTTGAAGGCTAACGAATTAAAAGGAAGATCGCTATGGCTGCCTTGCCCGCTAATGCGCAATCTAAGATTTTTACTGCAAAACAACTACAGGTACTCAATCGTCTGGGCGATATCATGTTTCCAGCCTACGATGATTTCCCGTCTTTCTCCACCCTGGGCTGCATTGAACACGTTGACGACATTGCCGCATACCTCCATCCCCAGGACGCTGAAGACATGGGGGGACTCCTGAATGTCTTCGCAGTCTGCCCTACCGTTATCCTGCGCTTTGTAGTATGGGTAACACAGGTTGGACAGCAGTGGCCCGCAGTAGGTGGTCTGGTACGTATGCTCGATATCGGGTTGCGCAGTATCATCCTGACCCTGTACTTTTCCGGCAAGGGCGCCGGGGAATACACTGGCAAGACACCCCTGGAACTTATCGATTATCACGTAACCGATATTCCAGCGACATAATACGATTTCAGGGCAGATCCAAAATTAGCTTAGGAGGTACACCCGTGCGCAGTGTATTGCAGACCCTTTTTGTTTTTTCGAGCCTTATCCTTTACACAGGTTGCACATCCTGGGAACCCGACCGATCTGCACTCATCCCCCCGCCGGATCGCTATGATGTCGAAATCATCCGTGACGAATGGGGCGTTCCCCATGTCTACGGTAAAACTGATCCCGACGTGGCCTACGGCCTGG
>CALAXS010000021.1 GCA_937895305.1 uncultured bacterium | reverse complement strand
CTGCTACCTGAATCGATCGAGCCACTTTCAAATGTCCCATACATATTCGTCATGTCGTCCAGCATGCTTTGCCAGCGTTCTGCTGTAATCACAATGTCGAACCGTTTGACCTGCGTATCGTCAAATACTTCTGCAAAATTCGCATCCGCTGTTTTGCTGTGTGTCTCTTCGGTCCAGTCGGTAGGCTCAAAGTCACTTTCGTCCAACGGAATATCTATGATAATGGGGCAGCCTGTACTGAGGACGAGGACGAATATGGATATCAGCCCAATAAGGCATTTAGTCCGTGTGTTTTTATTCATGGTACATTTCTCCAAAGTCAGGTGCGACACAGTTTAAGCTCATGCTGGATTAAAAACAATATACGCCCAGAACTTCCCGTGAGCGTACTCTATGGAAAAGTGTATACTGTGGCCCGATATGCATAGACGGTGTAGGTGTAGTGCCTCTCCCCCCTACTTTTGAGAATTCGCTTCCATGCAACAAGAAATACCGGACCAAACCCATCGTGGTTACCTCTTTACCTTCCTGGCCTTTTTCGGCTGGGGGCTAATCCCCCTGTACTTCAAGGTTATTCAGCATGTACCTACGCTGGAGATTGTCGCGCATCGGGTTTTCTGGATGTGCTGTATCTTGCTGACAACGACATTGATCCTGCGAAAAGGGGCGACGTTGCGCAGCTATTACCTGAATAAAAAGGTCCTGCCCCTCATGATGATCACGGCCTTGCTCATTGCGAGTAACTGGCTGGTTTTTACCTATGCAGTACTGCATAGCCGCGTCCTGGACACGAGCATGGGCTATTTCATCAACCCCCTGTTCAATGTTCTGTTGGGGATGCTCTTTCTCAAGGAACGGCTTCGCCCCGGACAGAAGATCTCCATCGTCATCGCCTCGGCCGGTGTCCTCTATATGATTATCCAACACGGCAGCCTTCCCTGGATTGCACTGTTCCTGCCCGTCACCTTCGGGTTATACGGTCTCCTGCGCAAGCGCATTCCCATCGACGCCTTCAGCGGCCTCACCATGGAGGCCAGCCTGCTGCTACCCTTCGCCATGGGGTATATGGTCTACCTGCAAAGTCAGGGCAACTTCGCCTTTACGCAGGAACCTGCATGGGGTCAGCTGACCATTGCCGCCTGTGGCATCATTACTCTCACACCGCTCATGTGCTTTGGTGCCGGGGTCCGACGCATCCCCTACACCACCGTGGGCATCATGCAGTACATCGCGCCGTCCATGACTTTTCTGCTCAGCGTCTTCGTCTTTGACGAACCCTTTGTGCAGACACAGTTTATTACCTTCGTCTTTATCTGGGTGTCACTCTGCATCTTCACCATGGAGAACGTCCACTACGAACGAAAGCGTATGCGGGCGTATGCGTAGGTGGGCTGGTCATTACCGCGGAGGCGGGGGTACAGGTAAACTTCGCAACGATGCCTTGGTGACGTACTGGATCCTCGCGTTCGCGAGGATGACAGGTGGGAATACGTCGTCGTTGCTAATAAACATGTCTTCTGGGCCAAGCCAGATTGCCGCGTTGGACGACTGCGTCGCCCGCCTCGCAATGACGGACGATAAACGACACTGCATATAATCTGCGACAATGCGAGCATGAGATTGCTCATTCTATGACGATTTACGACATGACGGGGGATCCCACTTGCAATGATGTGTATACCCTCGTTAATCCGGTCAGAAGAAACAATGACTCGCCCTCACCTGTCATTGCGAGGAGCGAAGCGACGTGGCAATCTGGCGTGGTCCTGATGATTGAACAGCCGTAGCGATAATATCAACACACGCGCGAACCACTCTGCATAGACGCTGATGTCGGTTTTCCGAGGCAGAGCCTCGGTGTATGCATTCCCACGCAGAGCTTGGGAACGAGGAATGACCTAACCCCTCCTGTCATACCCGTGCAGACGGGAATCTCCGCTTAATGAATCCGCGCCGAAGTCGGGGCTAAGGTCGTAGTATTTCGGTCAAGTGTGCCAGATTGAGTTGTTGTGTGGTTTAAACCACTTCCAGCGGTGTATGTATAAATACAGCCACCAAGCAATGGCCTGCAAAAACGAGCAATTGCACCATTAAAAGAGATGCCTTTGGGGGGTGGACTTCATCTTTACTCTTTCTATGAAGCATTGGAAAGCGGTATGCTGAGCGTTGATTTGCATATATAAGAGTGGGCAGAAAAAGTACTACGTAGTAAATGCAAAAGAAACTCGTGATGAGCCAATTACCCATTGGGCTTGTCCCCATAGGCTCCAGACCAATGGTATGGGC
>CALAXS010000020.1 GCA_937895305.1 uncultured bacterium | reverse complement strand
TCAAGTCTGATCTATATTCGGGATCCACAACCTATCCGGCGCAGTTCATGGCTAAACTAGTTTCAACTAATCTAACCACCTGGTAGCGCCGAATATTGTACGATTGTGAACAAGTACGGTGATGCTACAGCGTACACATATCGACGTTGTCAAAGTTGCGACCGTAGTATCGCATGTAGTCTACTTTACGCTCCAGTGCATTGATTACATAGGAAGAGAAGTTGATCTTTGTAAATTTCTGCGCGCTTCCCAGCCCGCCGGGACTGAAGACGTTGATCTCCATCAACTTATCTCCCACAATATCGAGGCCAACTAAAAACATGCCGTCCTGTACAAGCTTTGGCAATACGATCTCGGCAATTTGTAGTGCTGTATCGTTGATTTCGGCTGGTGCGAGTTTACCACCAGCATGTATATTACTGCGCATGTCGCCACCGCTACGCAATCGGCGAAATGCAGCATACTTACCTTTCACGCGCAATGGCCGTCCATTCATGACGAACAATCGCGTATCCCCTTCCTCGGCAGCGGGCAGGTATTCCTGAGCAATTACATAACCGTCCCGACTTACAGCATCAATCATCTGGTTCAAGTTTGGAATGTCGCTTTTCTCAATAAGAAAAACGCTGGCCCCGCCGGACCCTTGCATGGGTTTCAGGACACAGCGCCCTTCTTCCTTGGCAAATGCCTTAATTTCGTCACGATCACGTGTGATTAAGGTGCGTGGCCGAACTTCCTCGGGAAACAGTTGGAAGTACATCTTGCTTGCGGCTTTCGCCAGTCCATTGGGATCGTTAACGACAATAACTCCGTGCCGCATTGCGACGCGGCCAAACTCTGCAGCTACTGTAGCCGCCCAGGGCCGCTTCATATAATCGTCTGAGGGAACATTGCGCAGCATTAATACATCGAGGTCGTCTACAGTAACCCGTGTTCGAGCACCAGTCTTACCTCTTAATGCAGCTAAATAGGATTCCGTAGTTTTGTACTTCTTTCCCGCAGGCGCATGAAGTGCCCGCGCACGGACAGATTCATCTGTGTCATAGGCAAGATCGCCTACGCCAATCAGAAACGCCTCATGACCTTTATTGTGGGCATCATGTGCCAACCGTGTGGTAGTAAAGGCAGCTTCTTCGGTCTTGGTGTCATTGACTACAAATCCAATCTTCATGTCATATTCCTTTTCATGGTTAGGGAGGTATCGATCTGACTTCACAAGTGAAGCAAGAGCAACCCTTCGTCGTTATAATGTAGCTAAATTCACATTGCTGAGATTTCGGCCATAGAATTTCATATACTGAACTTTCTTTTCGAGAGATTCGAGTACTGCGTGGGTGAAGTTAACTTTTTCAAACTTTTGGGCACTCCCAAAACCACCTGGACTAAATACGTTTATCTCCATCAATTTATCCCCTACAATATCAAGTCCGACTAGAAACATTCCATCTTCTACTAATCGTGGGCGTACTGTTTCCGCCAGTTGGAACATGGTGTCAGTCAATTCAGCCCGGCGTAGCCTGCCACCAGCATGAATATTGCTCCTGATATCGTCACCCGTTCTTACCCGGCGAAAGGCAGCATATTTACCTTTGTGTTTCAAAGGGACCCCATTCATTAGAAACAGCCGGGTGTCCCCTTCCGCAGCAGCCGGTAGATATTCCTGTGCAATGACATACCCATCACGGCTGACAGATGCAAAAATGTCTTCCAGATTGTGCTCTTCATTGTCGCGAACGATAAATACACCGACGCCACCGGAACCCTGTAGCGGTTTCATGATAATGACACCCTCGTCATTAAGAAACTTTTCTATGCGGCTCAAACTCCGGGAAACCAAGGTGCGCGGCCGGACACTTTCGGGAAAAGTCTGAAGGTACAGTTTATTGGCCGCTTTGGACAAACCGTTGGGATCGTTCAATACGATTACCCCGTTTCGCATTGCCAGACGGCCAAAATGGACACCTGCAGATTGCGCCCAGGAATGCTGAACAGAGGGGTTGTTGCGTAACATAATTACATCAAGATCATCGAGGGTAATCCATTGGTTGATAGCTTGCTTCTTGTTCTTGAAAACCTCCAGGAAACGTTCTGACGTGTATCGCCCGGGTGGGACGGTGCGCGCAAACGCCCCAGTGGTTCCATCGGGGTTGTACGCCAGATTACCCGTGCTCATAACCCAGACTTCGTGGCCCGCATTGATTGCGTCGGCGACCATGCGGTATGTGGTTGCACCCGTTACATCGCTTTCCATGATATTGACAACAAATCCAAGTTTCATAATTTTATCTCCATTCAGGATCCATTTCGACTCACGAGATCAGCCACCGTGTGATTTCCACCCCGCAGCGCTTCAAGCCGTGCAAGGGCTGATTCATCCTGCAGGTATCGAGGAATAGTTGCAGGCGGAATGAGTACTTTTCGATACTGTAATTCCTTGATGATAGGGATATGTTCTATAGCCATTTTTCCTACCA
>CALAXS010000019.1 GCA_937895305.1 uncultured bacterium | reverse complement strand
CTGCAACGCATCCTGTGCGGTCTTCAACGTTGCACTCACTCGCGTAACCTGCTTATCAAAAAACACTTTACTATCATCATTTCTGAATACTTCAATATGATGTGCCTTGTATTCTGCCAGGACCGCATTAAGTACTTCCTGGGATTTCTCAGGATTACCCAGCCTCAAGCTTACATCCAGCACATAGGAATCACGAACCGGTGTCACATTCAACCGTTCCTGCAGTTCATCCATGGCTTTCTGAACATCATCCGGCTGGGCACGTAACTTCGTCAAATCCAATATAAATTCAACACCAAAACGAATGGCATTAAAGGGAGCACGTAAAACACCCTCTTCATACGGAAAATCATCGCCATCCAGACCATGATTCACTACTGTCGCCCGCAACACATCTTCACTCAAGAGTATTTCGATCTCTGAATTCAGATCCTCCACCGACATTTGAATCATGGACATGGCAGAATTACTATTCGTCACCGTGGTGTCCGCTTGTGATACCTCACGACCATGACTGATACGAACACTCGCACCCGATTCATAGCTCGGAGGCCAACCATAGCTCAATGCCAGGGATATAATCGCTACGACAATTGATAAACCAATTATCAAGCGCAGTCGCTTAAACACTACCGTAAGGATGTCTCGCAAAAAGAATTGCCGCTGATCCATCATCCATTCCTCTATTTCATCGCCCACTCAATTAAAGCAAGCAGGCCGCTTCTCAATCCGCTATCAACTCAATCAAAATACTAAGGAGCAAGAATATCCGACACGCCCGTCAACCCTGTATTAAAGTTAAACGAACGATTCTTTGAACTGACTTCCTGTTCATTCAGATAGTACTGCATATTCACGCCAAGCGTATTATCAAATGGCACCAGACGATCAATGTACTGCTCAACAAACAAATCCAGTTTGGATATGGTTTTCTTGGGCACATACACAATATCAAAAGGTCGCAAAGCGATATCATTGTCCGTATGTCCCTTGGTCAGGGCCACACGCAAATTCGTCTTGAATACATAGGGTTTACCCAGTGGATTACGACGCACAACAATGACATTATTCAAGCGTGAATTGTCATTAAATCCATTCGCAATAATCGTTGCCTGTAACGCAGACGGTGAGCCTTCCAGGGGATATACACCCGGCGTCTTCACTTCACCACCCACATAAATACGACCACCCGTCGCTTTCAACACGTCCAGAGCGGGTTCCACAGGATTATGAATCACACCCTGACACCCCAGCTCCAATGTGTACTGCAACTCATCAATACTATAACCCGCCGCCTGAAACTCACCAATACGGGCAATGGAAATACGACCATCAGGACGCACCTGTATGGCTCCACTCATGTCGCTCAATATCGACGTATCAACCGCCGGGAAAATAATCAGGCTCACCTTCGGCGGATTCATCAGCACCTTGTTGGCTGCTACGGAAACCAATGCCGTTGCTTCCGCAATGGTCTTACCCGCTATATTCAAATCTTCATCAATACCAGGAAGTCGGATACCGCCATCAGGACGCACCACAATATCCCGACTCATCTCCTCATAGCGATCCAGATTCACGAAATCCACATTCACCGTCACGCGTGGCTCACCACCCAAAATCCCCGACTCCTCATACCGACGACCCAGGGTTTCGCGCAATTCCAGTGCCGTTAAACCACGTGCATTCACATCGCCAATTTCTGGCGCCGTGATCACACCATCCGTCCGCACCGTACGAGTCACGTTTAACTGCCAATTATCCAGGAAGGAAATGCCGATGACATCCCCAACCTCAAGCTTATATGTACCCGGCTCCGTATTCCCGGGCAGCAAACGTGCCTCCATACTGTCGCCGATTTCTATCTTGTAATCCCAGGGAATATCCCCTGAACGTGCAGTACGCAGCTTAAAATCTACATCAATTACATCACCTACCTGTAGATAATACGGACGATCAAGACCACTTATGGCATCAATCTCCGCTGGCGTTACCATCTTGTTATCACCAGCCTCACCTATCATTACAATGCCATCACCTGCCGCACCCGAGGTCGCACAGCCCGAGACAAAAAGCCCCAGCAATGCGACTCCACAACATAGGAATCCCACGCAAAAACCCTTCATTCGAGACTGCCTCCACTCACGCTTAAAGAATAGCTCGCGCATCATGCTACCCACTCGTCCTTCCGCATACCAGCCCGACACAAAATCAGGCCACAATTCAAACTCTAAAAAAATTCCACTCAGGTAAGACTACAACAGTACATACCCAAAATACTAACGCGTACGCATCTTTGCATCCGCTGCTGACTCAAACTCACCCACCAGCAACTCATAATTCTCAATATCTACAAGCCCCATAGGCGGATACAACTCATCCGGCATCGCCAGGCTCTTACCCAATTTTACGGGCTTGCCCGGTGAAGCCTCTGGTGAAGACTGCGATGACAGGCTCTTAACCTGATTCACGCGATACACCTGACCCAATTCATGACGCCGTTTAAAGGGCTTCGGCAAATGTCGAGAACCACTGGTGACCGTCTCCATACTCCCACGCCGTCTATCCGCAATCGGCGCTACAGTGCCCCGAAATTCCATCTCTGGATTATCTTCCATTACCTTTTTAAACGCACCACCCTCCGCAGTCGCCTCAAACCTTTTTTGGCTTCCCACCTTACCACGACCCATGCCTTCACCCTGAATACGAAACTCGCCGCCCTGGCTACGCAACACCGTAATGGGTATCACCGCCGGGATACGACCCGATTCGTTCAACGCACGCATGGACAACAATCCACCATAATACATGGCCAATTTTTTGGGGCCATCCGTGTAGGACTGTAACTGACGAAACTCGTTGGTCACAGCGTCCAATGCATCCGCCGCATCCACCTCAAACACCCGCGCATAGTGGGGCGCAACCTCTATGCCCTCAATACTTATACGATACCGTTGACCCGGATTACGTATGTAATTGGGTTCAGCAGGCACCAGTACCTCCGAACGCATCCGCACCAAACGCTCCTCCATCCCAAATCGAATCACCGGCTCCACCTCACCTGAATCCTCACTAAATATTTCCTGTGGACCACCCGCTGCACGCGCCTTGCGCTGCAAAATCACCGTCGTCCAACCATCACTCTCTTCTATCTTCAACTTGTGCTTATCATCCAGATAGAGACCATGATTGCGTATATCACTCATCAATACATCTTGGCTATTCTGCGCCACCGCTTCGGCAAAATTTGTAAACAGGCAACTTACACCACATAAAGCTATGGTGCATAGTCCCCTATGTAATCCAAAACCCTGCCTCATTTCGCCTCCAATTTAACCAATATAATCCACGCTAACACAATACGCAGACACAACTTTCGACACCTCACCCACCCACAGTACCCAAAACCCGCTTCAAATGCAACTTTTAAGTTCACACCTAAATCTTCACACATTGCTCTGCCCAGCAATCCCATTAAACAACATTATCACTTAAATGTAAAGAGTTTTCTTTCCCTGTTATTCAAATCTAAATCCCATACCCACCACCCTTTATCCAATCCACTGTACTACGCAAACCCGCTTCAAGGCCCACTCCAGGAGACCAGCCCAGCAAACGACGGGCTTTGCTATTATCCACACATACCCTGAAAATCTCACTATTCGCTGGACGTAGCCGCGAAGCATCCTCCACCAACGCATAAGGCTGTTCCATTATGGAGCTTACCCGCTCCACCAAGGCCAACATCGATATATCCTCCTCCGCACCCACATGGATCACTTCCCCCAACACCCCCTCCGTCACACCCATCCGTAAATAAGCCTCCACAATATCGTCCACATACGTAAACGGACGCGTAGGGCGCAAATCCCCCAGGCGCAACTCCGGCCCCACCATCAACTGCTCCACAATGGTTGGTAAAATCAAATACTGACCCATCCGCGGACCATAGGTATTAAACAGGCGCAACGTCGTCACCGGGAAGTCATAAGACCGAAAATAGGTCTCCACCACATTATCCGCCCCCAACTTCGCCGCCGTATAGGGATTACACGCACTTACCGGATGGGATTCCGAGATAGGCTTTCCCCCTTCCGCACTCCCATACACCCCCGCCGTGCTCGTATGCACAAAACGCCCGACCCCCGCTACCCGCGCCGCCTCCAGCACATTCACCGTACCCATCACATTCACCTCCACCGTCTCCACTGGATGGGCGTACGAATAGGCCACACTCGTTATGGCACCCAAATGAAATACACAATCCGCCCCATCCATCAATCCCGCCAGGCAACCCCTATCCAGCAAATCACCCACCACCACTTTCAAGCCATCCGCCTCCAAGCCCGTTAAATAGCCAGCATTCCCCTGCACCAATCCACGAACCTGTGCACCCTCCGCCAATAACCGCTCCACCAGATGGCTCCCCACAAAGCCACCCGCACCCGTTACTACAATCTGTTTACCTGACCAACCCACTATAAAAACTCCTACGCTGGAATCAACTTTGACTAAAACTGTAAAGATAACACAACTAACACATCATTGATTCGTGGTGTGCACTAGTGCAGGCCGGTGATACCGGTCTTTTTCCACAGGCCAACAATATAGGTACTCAGGTTTCGCGCACCCGGCAACTTAATCTGTACATGCTCCACCCATCGCACCAGCAACGCCAGGGGCCGATTAAATATAAAAAACGTCCACATCCCCGGTAGCAACGCCTTCTCCACGCACACAAAGCCCGCCTCATCCATAACCCGGTCCAACGAACGACGCGTATTCGCACGATACCACGTGCGGAACGTATCCTCCTCATGTCCGCCAAACATCTTACCCTTTAAAATCTGCTTCAGCCGAAACGGCATGAGACTCGAAATCAACGTAAACAGACTCCAGGCATTGGGCGTCAACACCGCCACATGCCCCCCCGGCTTTAATACCCGCGCACACTCCCTAAAAGCACCCGCCGGATCCTCCAGATGCTCCACCACCCACTTGCACACCACCACATCAAACACACCATCCGCAAAAGGTAACGCATCCATGGGCGACAACACACACCCCTGGGCCATATCATTCGCACGCAATCCCAGCACATCCAAATCTGCACCAATCACACCACGGCCCGTATACATACTCGGCAAATCCGGGTCCCCACGACTACACCCCACATCCAGCACCAGACTATCCGCCTCCATCACCCGCCCAATCATTTCGTCATAGGGACCATTCACCTCCCGAATCCAACGCTCGATCAACCCCACCTTCACCGGACCCAGCTTCTCCCGCAACGCCGCTACATCCAGCGCAAGACTCTCCTTATCACTATGACCCGAATCCGACATACCACTCCTTCCAAAACATTTCCGCACCAGCATACACCAGCCCACACCAAAAAAAATACTTGAATGACCAAACTAAACCCACAACACTAATTTGACACCCTAATTTACATCAGGCCATACTCGCCGCACACAATAACGATTAGACTGATGCCAGAAAAACATTTCCCAAGGATCCCCCATGTCGAATCCAACACCATCAGTTAATGAGCCTTCAGAAAACCCCAAAACCACAAAGCCACGTATTAAACACCCAAGATTATTCTATTCCATTTCAGCACTCATGCTCCTCATTATCATGTTCCTCGGCTTTCAACAATTCTACCTACACGGCAAGGCCTATCCCGGCCGCGAAATCGCCCCGCCCATTAAAACGCTCATCATCCTGCATGCAACCAGCATGACAGCATGGATGTTGCTCTTCCTCATACAGCCGGTGCTTATCACGAAAGGTAAGCGCTCCACCCACATGCTTCTTGGAAAAATCGGGGTTGGCCTGGCATTACTCATCGTCATTACCGGATTCCGTCTGGGCATCGAATCCACCCGCATTGCACCACCAGACCTCCTACTCTGGAACCTTGCCCCGGAACAATTCATGGCCATACCTACTTTAAGCATACTCACGTTCGGGATTTTAGTAGCAATCGCTATCTGGCAACGTAAAAAAGCCAACATACATCGCACCACAATGCTAATTGCTACGCTAATCACACTACCTGCTGCCATTGACCGCATAGATGCCATAAAAAATCTCTACTCAGGCACAACTTGGGGCGAAACTTTTGGACCATTTGGCGCAGTTATCATCATCGGACTTTTACTCCTAATCATCAATTCACTCTTAACCCGTTCAATAAATCGATGTTTTGCTATTGGTTACATTGGACTTGCCCTGCTAAGTTTCTCCATTTTCCAAATAGCAAAAACACAAACATGGGAAATAATTGCACTCTTCCTTTTGCAGTAGCTGCGCATAACCGATTGATTACCATTGCAGTTCATTCAACGGAAGAAATGCACCTGTCCGGCAAGGGCCTTTACATTTATCCTCCAGCCCACTATAATGCCCCCAACATCAGGGCACCACGAGACGACTACAGCACATGCTATTTAACTCCCTCACATTCCTCATCTTCTTCTGCATTGTCCTCGCCCTGCATACACTCCCCCTGCCCTGGAAAATAAAAAAACTTAACCTCCTTATCGCCTCCTACCTCTTTTACGCTGCATGGAATCCCCCCTTCGTCATCCTCATCTGGCTCTCCACTCTCGTAGACTGGTTCGTTGTAAAAAAGCTCTACACTGCACAAAGCACAACAGCACGACGTCTCCTTCTCCTCTGCTCCCTCAGCTGCAACCTGGGCCTCCTCGCCTACTTCAAGTACGGCACCTTCCTCCTGGATAATTTCACCGCCCTCGTCAACACCCTCGGCATCCCCTTCACCCCCGCAGCACCCTCCATCATACTCCCCGTAGGCATCTCCTTCTACACCTTCCAGACCCTCTCCTACACCATCGACGCCTACCGCAACAAATCCAAACCCTGGCCCTCCTTCCTCGACTTCGCCCTCTTCGTCACCTTCTTCCCCCAGCTCGTCGCGGGCCCCATCGTCCGCGCCAAAGACTTCCTCCCCCAATGCATCACCCCGCGCAAAGCCACCCGCGACCAACTCTCCTGGGGACTCACCCTCCTCATCATCGGCGTATTCAACAAAGTCGCCATCGCAGACGGGCTCCTCGCCCCTATCGTTGATAAAGTCTACGAAGACGCCACAGGCATCGGCTTTATGGATGCCTGGATTGGCACCCTCGCCTTCTCCGGTCAAATCTTCTGCGACTTCACAGGCTACTCCGCCTGCGCCATCGGCGTCGCCCTCTGCCTCGGTTTCACCATACAAGACAATTTCCGCTTCCCCTACGCCGCCATCGGCTTCTCCGACTTCTGGCAACGCTGGCACATCTCCCTCTCCGCCTGGCTTCGCGACTACCTCTACATCCCCCTCGGTGGCAACCAGAAAGGCCCCACGCGCACCCACATCAACCTGGCCCTCACCATGCTCCTCGGCGGACTCTGGCACGGTGCTGCATGGACCTTCGTCATCTGGGGCGCACTCCACGGCACCTACCTCATCATAGAGCGTATCCTGAAAAAAATCATTCCACAATCATCCCTCTGGACCACCCTCCCCGCACGCATCACCCTCGCACTCATCACCTACGCTGCGGTATGTATCGCATGGGTCTTCTTCCGCGCGCACAACTTCAGTACCGCATTCAGCCTCCTCCAATCCATGAGCGGGTTCCCCGGACGTAGTACTGGGTCCATGGTCAAAAACAACGAAACCTTCATGGTCCTCACCATCACCGTAATCATGCTCAGCCTCCACTTCATGCTCCGCGATAAATCCCTCGAACACTTCACGCAAAAAACTCCCTGGTGGCTACGCGCCACCCTTCTTGCTGCCATGCTCATCGCAATCACTACCATGTCCGGCGACCCACGCGCCTTCATCTACTTTCAATTCTAAATCTGGAACAGCACCATGCCTCCACAACCCACAGCCGCAAACGAACGACTCCCCAGGGCACCCCACCGTCGCCTCTGGAGTAGCGCACTGCTCCTCGCCCTCATGGCACTCATCGCCCTCGAAGTCCTCTGGCGCAGCCTCGGCTACACCCCCTCCATCACCGACAACCAGGCCCTCTGGGCGCAACAGCGTCAGCGCGTCGAGACTGCAAACAAAGACACCCTCCTCCTTCTCGGCTCCTCCCGCATCCTCCAGGCCTTCAACGCCCAGGCCTTTCATGAGACCCTGCCCGATCAGGAGTACATCCAACTCGCCATCGGCGGCCTTCACCCCATGGCCACCCTCCAGGACATTGCCGAGAACACCACCTTCAGCGGTACCGTCCTCTGTTCCATCACCGCCGAATCCCTCCTCCCCGAACTCCATGATCAACAGCAACCCTGGATCGACTATTATCACAACAGCTTCCTCCCCCACAGTAACGCAGAACGCCGTCTCCACACCGCACTCCAATCCAGACTCACCCTCCTGCTCCCCGACCTCCTCCTTCAGGAAGCCCTCCCCAAACTTCTCCGTGGCGCACCGCCCATCCAATACCTCGTCAATGCGCCCGACCGCACCCAAATCGTCGACTACAACAAGGTCGACCTCCAGGAATTCACCCGCATCCAACTCAAAAAAGTCGGTGTCAACGTATCCCACTACATCAACCTACCCGACTACCACAACTTCCCCCGGGAACTCGACCAGATCGAAACAGCCGTTCAAACTATCCACCAGCGCGGGGGGCGCGTAGTCTTTCTCCGCATGCCCACTACAGGCCCCTACTTCGAAGCCACCGACAAATACTTCCCCCGCACCAGGTTTTGGGACATCTTCGCTGCCCAAACCACCGCCACCACCATCCACTTTCATGACATCCCCACCCTCAATCAATTCACCTGCGCCGAAGGCTCCCACCTCTACCCCCAGGACACCCCCGCCTTCACCAAAGCCCTCCTCCAAGAAATC
>CALAXS010000018.1 GCA_937895305.1 uncultured bacterium | reverse complement strand
TCGAGTTCAAAGGTCTCAATGTCCTTGTTGAGCATTTTTTGGACGTGGTTGAGGTCTTTTTGGAGGTCATCGGGGTGGGTGATGGATTGGAAGTCGGTCTTGAGGAGTTCTTCTCGGGAGTACCCGACGATGTTGGCGAGTGCATTGTTAACCTGGAGGAATTCGCCTTGGGTGGAGGCGATGACCATGCCGATGGGGGCATTGTTCATGGCGAGGCGAAATCGGCTTTCGCTGTCTTTGAGTGCTGTAGCGGCGTTGGTGTGGTCTTGAATTTCGGTGGAGAGGCGTTGATTGCTTTCTTCCAGTTCGCTGGTGCGTACTTTAACTGCACTTTGAAGACGTTTATTGAATACAAGGAGGGTGATGATGATGAAGCCGAAGAGAAATCCTGAGAACATGATGCTGAGGTAGAGGAGTGGGTGGCTGTGATCAATGTCTGGAGCTTGTGCGGTAGTATATTGGGCAAAGAGGAGGAGTAGGGTAAGGATGTAGGGTATATTTGGGGATGGGTGAGTTTGCATAACCTTTGCCCGGTGTTGTTGCATGGTCTTTCAGGGGATTTATGGTACTGTATGGCGGTGCGTTGTTCAATGAGGAATGGCGTGGGTGTAATTTGTGTTGAATCTGTAGCGTATAAACGAGGAGGATTTAAATTATGCCGAAGCTGGATCGTGTGGTTGCAAAGCGAATTGTTGCGCAGTTGGCGGGTTTGGACGGGGATATGAAGCCCTTGTGGGGTAGCATGTCTGTGGCGCAGATGCAGGGGCATTTGTTGTCGGTGGTGAAATATACGACGGGTGCGGGGCAGGAGATGCCATTTAAGGGTAATTGGAAGACGCGGCATATTTTTCGTCCTATCATTTTGAATGGTATTAAGGAGATTCCCCATAATATCCGTCTGCCGAAGACAAAGGATGGTGAAGTGTTGCCGCAGGTAGAAGCGACGGTAGAGACGTTGGAGGCTGCAATTACCCAGTATCTGGATGCCCTGGAGGGGGACGGTCTGGGAATGCGTACCCATCCTTTTTTTGGTCCGTTGACGGCCCAGGAGTGGCAGAAGTTTCATCATGCGCATTTCATGCATCACATGAAGCAGTTCGGGTGTTGGGCATAGTGGGTGTTTGTATATTTTAAATTGGGGTTGCGCCTGATTGAATGGCCGAGGGGTAGTATTGTGCGTGAAATTCTATTGATTAATGTGACGGGTGAGGACAGGCCGGGTGTAACGCGTAGTTTGACTGAAATTCTTGCGGAGCATGGTGTCACTATCCTGGATATTGGCCAGGCGGTGATCCACAACTTTTTAACGTTGGGTATGTTGGTGGAGGTTCCGGCGGATGCACAATCTGCGCCTATCCTGAAGGAGTTGTTGTTTTGTGCACATGAATTGGATATCCGTATCAAGTTCACGCCGGTGGCCCTGGATAAATATGGAGATTGGGTGGGGCAGCAGGGTAAGGAGCGTCATATTATTACGGTGCAGGGACTGCGGTTGGAGGCGGCGCATCTGGCGGGGGTGACGCGTATTTTGGCGGAGCATGGGCTGAATATTGACATTATTCATCGTTTATCGGGCCGGATTCCGGTGGAGACGGGGAGTCGTGCGCCGTATGCCTGTGTCGAGATGTCGGTGCGGGGTACGCCACGGGATGTTGTGGACATGCGTGCTGCGTTTTTGGTGTTGTCGCATGAGACGGGTATTGATATTGCCTTTCAGGTAGATGATGTATATCGCAGGAACAGGCGTTTAATCGCATTTGATATGGATTCGACGTTGATACAGACGGAGGTGATTGATGAATTGGCGGCTGCAGCGGGTGTAGAAGCTGAGGTGGCTGCGATTACTGAGCGTGCCATGGCAGGTGAGATGGATTTTAAGGAGAGTCTGCGGGAGCGCTTGGCGCTGCTTAAGGGTCTGGATGTGAATGTGATGGAAAACATCGCGAAAAACCTGCCCTTGACGGATGGTGTTGAGCGTTTGTTCAAGACCTTGCATGATCTTGGTTTCAAGATAGCGATATTGTCGGGGGGGTTCACCTACTTTGGGGATTATCTGGGTAAAAAGCTGGGCGCGGATTATGTGTATTGCAATACGCTGGCGGTGAAAGATGGAAAGGTGACGGGTGAAGTGCAGGGTGAAGTGGTGGATGGGGAACGGAAGGCATTTTTGTTGAAAAAGATTGCTGAGGAAGAGGGGATTGACATGCGTCAGGTGATTGCCGTGGGGGATGGTGCGAATGATTTGCCGATGTTAAGTATGGCGGGATTGGGAATTGCATTTCGCGCGAAGCCGTTGGTAAAACGGAGTGCGCGACAGGCGTTGTCGACGGTGGGTCTTGATGGGATTTTATACTTGATGGGGGTGCGCGATCGGGAAACAGAGGCGTCAAGTGCGATTTAGCGAAAAGGGGGAAAGAGGGCTAAATTTTCGATAAATATTGTTTGGCCGGAAAAAATAAATTTTTAATTTTTGCGCTTCAACGGGTCCTGTTGCGGCGCAATTTTTTTATTGCCGCGTTGCTATGAATTGGTTTTGCGTATGCGTTGCCATCAATATGAAATAAGCGCACATCCTTTTTAATCAATGTTTACAGTACCTATAGCGGTATTGTATTTTTTAAAGTTCGTGTTCGCCCAAGGTGAAGCGTATAACGATTTTTTAAAAAACCTTTTCTCTTTCGTCTCTCCAGCTACTTTTTTGGTGTATTTTTTCTTTAAAAAAAATTAAAAAAAGATCAGAAAACACTTGC
>CALAXS010000017.1 GCA_937895305.1 uncultured bacterium | reverse complement strand
TCCATAACATTTCATGGAAACATGAAAACGCCGTAACATTTCAAACTGGGGATAACTGGGTTGGAAAGGGGCGCAAGGATGCTCTCCCTATTGGGTTTTTGCTATACTATCCCACTTGTCCTATTCGTCCCAGGGTATGGACACTATAATTCTAGCGGGACCGGATTTCTCTGGTCCATGTAAAACGTTCAATGCTATTGAGGAGAGTTGTAAGCATGAGTGCAACGATTGAGACTTTCGAATTTCAAACCGAAGCCCGCCAACTGCTGGATCTTATGATCCATTCGGTCTATTCCAACAAAGACATTTTTCTGCGTGAACTGATTTCAAACAGTTCCGACGCAATGGACAAGCGTCGCTTTGAAGGGTTGAAGGATCCGGCGTTACTGGATGAAGGTGCGGAACTGAAGATTCGCCTGGAGCCGGACGTAGAAGGGCGCACCCTTTCTATCCTGGACAATGGCATCGGCATGACCCGTGATGAAGTCATCGAACTCATCGGTACCATCGCCAAGTCAGGCACGAAAGAGTTCATGGGCAAGATGAAGGAAATGAAGGAGAGCGGTAACCCGGAACTCATTGGTCAGTTCGGCGTGGGCTTCTATTCTTCCTTCATGGTGTCGGACGATGTGACGTTGGTGACGCGTAAGGCGGGCGAAGACACGGCGACCAAGTGGCATAGCTCTGGTGATGGCACGTATACGCTGGAAGATGCGGAACGCTCCGAAGCGGGCACGACCATTACCTTGCACCTGAAAGAAATCGACGAAGAAGATCAGATGCAGGACTATACGGAAGAGTGGGTTCTTCGCGGTATCGTGAAGAAGTACTCGGACTTCGTGGCTTATCCCATCGAGATGGACATCGTTCGCACTGAGAAAGAGCGCAACGAAGATGGCACGCCTAAGGAAGGGGGCGAAGAGACCACGACCATCACGCCGGAAATCCTCAACTCCATGAAGGCTATCTGGCTGCGTGAACAGAAGGATGTGACGGAGGAGGAGTACAGTGAATTTTACAAGCATATTTCCCATGACTGGACGGAGCCGCTGACGCGTATCCAGGGTAAAATCGAAGGCACCATGGAATACCGGATGCTCTTGTACATCCCGTCCAAGGCCCCCTTCGACCTTTTCCAGCAGGATGGCAACCACGGCATCCACCTCTATGTACGTCGTGTATTTATCATGGACGACTGCAAGGAATTGCTGCCCAGCTACCTGCGTTTCGTGCGTGGTGTGGTGGACTCGGAAGATCTCTCGCTCAACATTTCCCGCGAAATTCTCCAGCAGGATCGCCAGATCCAGCGCATGGGTAAGGGCATCGTGAACAAGGTACTCAGTGGCCTCAAGATGCTGTCCAAGAAAGAACCCGAACAGTATGCGACGTTTTGGACTCACTTTGGCCGGGTCTTGAAGGAAGGCATCTTCCAGGACCATGAGAACCAGGAGGCCTTGTTGGAGCTGAGCCGTTTCACCACGACCAATGACCCGGAAGAGCGGACCTCGCTCCAGTCTTATGTGGACCGTATGAAAGCGGACCAGGAAGCCATCTATTACATGACGGGTGAAGACCGGAAGAAAATCGAAGCGTCACCTCACCTGGAAGCCTTTGTGGAGAAGGGCTATGAAGTCCTTATCCTGGACGAGCCTGTAGACGAAATCTGGACCAGCGGCGTACAGGAATACAAGGGCAAGACCTTTGCCAATGCCGGGCGGGGTGCCGTGGACCTGGGGTCGGAAGACGAGAAGAAACAAGCGGAAGAAAAACTGAAGGCGAAGAAGGAAGAATTTAATTCGGTCCTCGATTGCCTGAAGGGTAAGCTGAGTGCACAGGTGAAAGAGGTACGCCTCTCGAACCGCCTCACCAGTTCCGCGGCCTGTCTCGTGACCGACACCGACGACCTGAGCCCACAGATGGAGCAGATGATGCGGGCCATGGGCCAGACCCCGCCGGACACGAAGCGTATCCTGGAGCTGAACGCGGAGCATCCCCTTATGGCGAAGATGCAGGGCCTCTTCGATGCGGACCAGTCCGATGCAAAACTTGACGATTACGCCACATTAATCTATGGTCAGGCTTTACTGGCTGAGGGTGGTCAATTGGATGACCCCGGTAAGTTCAGCAAACTGGTTGCGGAACTTATGGTACAGGCCATATAACGACTATGGAGTAATCCCCATGCACCGTACATCATCGATTGTACGCCCAATGTTACCTATTCTTTTGGTCGCTGCCTTTTGTGCAGCGGCCTTTTTTATTGGGCAACAGGAAGCGACCGCCAAAGCGAAGAATCCGAATCTGGGTAAGTTGCGCCATGTAGTGCTCTTTGCATTCAAGGACGACGTGAGCGCGGAAAAGCAGAAGGAAATTGAGGAAGCGTCACGACTGCTCATCAATGAGATTGATGTGATTCAGGACCTGGAGTGGGGCACGGACCTCAGCAAGGGCCAACGGTCGCAGGGCATCACCCATTGCCTGCTCATGACCTTTAACAGCGAGGAAGATCTGCAGACCTACCTGCCCCATCCCAAGCACGAAGCCTTCAAGAAACTCGCTATCCCTCACCTCGCCAAGATTACGGTGGTGGATTACATCGCCCAGCCCTAAGCCACAAAAAAACCGCCCCTTCATATTGAGGGGGCGGTATATATATTCTGTCGGTTATCGAAGCTAGAAGCTGTGAATCATAGGCCCGGCATTGTTCGGCATCGTCGGGTCGGGTAACTGGTTGGTGGGCGCTTCGGGGAAAGGTAGACTCGACTGGATGTCCACACCATTCACCGTATAGGTCTGCGCACCTTCATCGCTAATGGTACGCGCTTCGAAATCAAAGTCCAGTAACCCGTTGCCATTGAGGTCGCGCGTCGCCAGAAAGGCTGCGCGTAGCAGGGTGATGTGATAGAGGTCACGGGCACTTTCTGTACCCAGGGGTTCCGGGACCACGCCAAAGGTGCTGCCACTGGGTCCTACGCCAATCAATACCGCTTTGTCATAGGTGGGTGGCGGGAAACTCATGTTCGCCAGTAAGGCATCGCTTGGGTCCCAGGCCTCTGCCTGGAAAAGTCCCCGTTCGACAAAGTACTGCTTGGCCTTCTTGAACTGACGCTCGTTATAAGCGATATAGACAAAGGGGCGGCTGCTGGCATCAAGCTGCTGATTCACTTCACTGGCCAGGTTGCTGCCAGTATATAAGTCCGAGGGAAAGGTCAACACGTCCGTAGCCACGTTCACGGTACCGATGGGGGAGAACTCCAGAATACTCAGGCCATCGGCCGGGATATTGGTCTCATAGCCATTGCCTATGGAGAAGGAATCAGAGAAATCTTCCACCTTATGCAATTTAATATAAGCATACATGGGCTTGGTGTAAAAGTACGTATCATTAAAGACGGGTGGATTATCCTTTTGGTCCCAGATAATGGTGCCATAGGGTGGGGGGTAGGACCCGTTCTTCGTGTAGTAATCCAATAAGGCGACTTCAAGGCCTTCCATGGTGGCATTGGTCTTCGTAATCTTTGCTTTTTCCAGATAGCGGGATATACCCACTGCTGTAAAGGAAGCCAGAATACCTATGATGGCGATAACCACCAACAACTCAACAAGCGAGAAACCCCGCTGATCCCTGCGTTTCATGAAACATCTCCGCGCTATTTTTTTTGCGTATATACGTTGAAACTATACCATTTAACCCGTTGGCGGTCAACTGGATATGGATGCCTAAATTGCATAAGCCCAATACAGTGAAGTGGATAGGGTGCATACTGCGTTTAATGTAGGCAGGAGGCCCTGTAGTGTTGCCCATATATGGCGACACTCAACCTACATGCCAATGGTGACCGCAGTCTTTACAGGTCCAGTCTTTGTTCATGGACCCCATGAGCGGTATACCCACGAGCAACAGGATAAGAATGAGCATGACGGGCCACGGAAGACGTCCAGAGCGGATACGGGCCGAATGGCATTGAGGGCAATTCTGGGGCGTTGTATCGACCTGAGCGGATAGGATTTCCACACTGTGCGCCATGACCGGACTTTCCAGAAGGGACTGACGCGCCTTGAGCGCATCTACCGAATCGACCCATATTTTCTTATCACGAAACATTATCCAGGTATGGGCAAATTGCATGGATGATGTGTTTAAACCTGGTGCCCAGGCCTCAATACCACAGGAATCGAGATACGCCACGGTCGCATCCGCAGCGATAACGCTGTAGGCAATGGCAACGACTTCCTGTTTACTCAAGGCTTGGTCCTCCTGAAATTCCTCATCGCCAGTTGTGTTTACAATCCTTGCACGTCCAGCCCCGGCGTTGAACGCGGACCAAATTAATCACCACCAGAAAGGCGATAAGCCCTGCAATCCCCGACCAGTTCGGGGCATAGCCCATATATAGCACGATAAAAAGCACGACTAAAATACTTAATACAAGTACAGGCACATTCAACACCGCACTATTCTGCTGAATGCGCTCCGAATGACAACGGGGACAATTCACGGGTTCCGCCAGCATATCCTCCGACTGGTCCTCACGACTCGCCATCACCAACGGGGTATCCAGAATCAGTTCCCGCGCTGCATCCAGATCCGCCGCAGCCACACGGACCTTGATGCTCCGTTTGTCCGGGTAATGCATGGCCGCCATGTTCGCCCCCTCCACCCACGCGTCAATGTCATTGGTCGCCAGAAAGGCCACCGCACTCTCCGCTGCAATGACATTGCCTACCTCCACTACAACCGGATGTTCGTCCATGATACAGCCCTCCTGTGTGTAGTACCGCAAAGGATAACAGATTATTCACTGGCTGCAATTAATATAACCCAGACCCTCTCCCTCGTTCCCAAGCTCTGCTTGGGAACGCATATTCCGAGGCTCCTGCCCCGGGAAACTTCACCATTCTGTTAATACTTCAACTAATCCAGCTTCGCCACTATAGTTTTTTGCACTGGAATAACGCCAATGCTCAGGCAGTTCCACATAGCCCCGTTTCACAGGGTTGTTATGAATATACGCAAGCTTCTGGCGCATCATATCTTCCCCTTGTATTAGTTCCGCGTGGATTCCCTCTTGCCATAACTGATGTTTGCTATGGTCTTTATGGGCCTTCTTGTAAAAGCCGAACTGGTCAAGCAGCATAGTAACCTTGTTTTCTTCAAGATAATTGATTATCCC
>CALAXS010000016.1 GCA_937895305.1 uncultured bacterium | reverse complement strand
GCAAACAATTATGGTATAGATAGCGTGTCAACCTGCCATGGGCCTGGTGTAATGAAGGCAAGAAAAGACTTCGCACCTTACATCAACAAAAATCAGCTTTTTGATGACCGCGACAAAGCTGAAGATTTCCGATCACTGGGTGAGGATGTTATAACTAGTGATCATCCATTTTTCGTATATGGCATCTGGGATACAAACATTCGTAATGAAACTTGAGTGAGGAGTTCACATGTTAGCATCGGAATTATTTTTACGTTGTCTGGAGGCCCACGGGGTCAAGTATATTTTTGGCGTGCCCGGCGAGGAAAATGCCGATTTCATGATGGCGCTGGAGGATTCGCCCATCGAGTTTATCCTCTGTCGGCACGAACAGGGCGCAGCCTTCATGGCTGACCTTCACGGACGACTCACAGGCAGGGTGGCTTGTTGTCTGGGCACACTGGGGCCGGGCGCGACGAACCTGGTCACGGGCGTTGCCGACGGCAACATGGACCGCGCCCCCATGCTGGTCATCACAGGTCAGGGTAGTAGTACCCGACTGCATAAGGAAAGTCATCAGAATATGGATGTGGTCGCTTTGTTTGAACCCATCACCAAGTGGGCCCATAGCATCATCCACCCGGAGAACATCCCGGAGATGGTACACAAGGCCATACGCCTCGCTGAGGAAGAAAAGCCCGGCGCAGTGCATATAGAGTTACCCGAAGACATCGCCAAAATGGAAGTAAAAGGCACGCCCTTCATCCCGGAAAAAGTGCGGCGGCCCGTGCCTGCGGATAAAATCATCGACCAGGTGGAAGCCTTGATTCGCGCAGCGAAACGTCCGATTATCCTTGCGGGCAATGGGTGTATACGCAAACGCGCGAGTAAACAGTTGCTCCGCTTTGTAGATGCTACCGGTATCGGCGTAGTGTCTACGTTTATGGGCAAAGGCTGTATCCCGCGCGACCACGAATGTTATTTATTCACTGCGGGTCTACAGGCGAAAGACCTGCCCGACTGTGCGCTGGATGCTGCCGACCTGGTCATTGCAATCGGCTATGATCTGGTTGAATATCACCCCAGCCTGTGGAACTCAAGCCCCACCAAAAAGATCATCCACATCGATTTTGAACAGGCCGAAGTGGATAACCATTATCGATGCACCAAGGAAGTGGTGGGCGACCTGGCCCATACCTTGTGGATGCTGAATGAGCGCATCGCGCCGGGCGAATTGAATTTCCGTAGCGCTGAAAACAAGTCCTTGCGCAATCAAATGATAGCGGATCTGGAGGCCCATAAGGATGATACAGGCGGGCCAAAAGTGCGGCCGCAAAAGATTATCTGGGATGCTCGTGAAGTACTGGGGCCGGAAGACATCCTCATCAGTGATGTGGGTGCCCACAAGATGTGGATCGCCCGGTATTACCATTGTGACGAGCCCAACACCTGTATCATCTCGAACGGCTTCTGCACCATGGGCATCGCCCTGCCGGGTGCCATCGGTGCGAAGATAGTACATCCCGAGAAAAAAGTCCTCGCCATGTGTGGTGATGGCGGGTTCATGATGAATGTGCAGGAAATGGAAACCGCAGCGCGGCTGGGTATCAACATCGTGGTTTGTGTCTGGGTGGACCAGAAGTATGGCCTCATCGAGTGGAAACAGGATAACAGCTATGGCAAGCACACCGACCTGAATTTCACCAATCCCGACTTTGCGAAATTGGCAGAGCTCTTCGGCTGGGAGGGTATCAACGTGGATAAAGCGGAAGACCTGAAACCCGCCTTTGAAGAAGCGTTCGCTGCGGGAAAACCCGCGCTGGTTGCTGTACAAACCGCGAATGAGGAAAACAACAAACTGACCAAGCGTTTGGGTGAAATTCTCTGTACGCTGTAAAGGAAGTTTTAATACATTGTCGTCCCCGCGAAGGCGGGGACCTCCGCGTAAACACTCCCAGCTCAAGTACGGTGAATCATTTCCAAACTACACCCCCATCGTCTTCTCGTTCCCCATTGCCTGCCGTACTACGGCCTCTGCGTGGGAATGAATACATCGAGACTCCGCCTCGGAAAACGGGGAGCCTAACCGGAAATACAACGGCCTCAGTCCCGAGATAGACTAAGCATGTTGACGCGGAGATACCCGCCTTTGCAGGTATGACAGGGGGAAGCAACATGCTGCGGTTCCCTTACCCGTTTTCCTGATTACCGAACTGAGTGTCGTAAAGACGACGGTAAATACCACCCTGCGCGAGCAGCGCATCATGGGTGCCGTCCTCGGCAATACGTCCATCTTCCATCACCAGGATACGGTCTGCGCGTTGAATCGTCGACAGGCGATGGGCGATGACAAAGGTGGTACGCCCTTCTACAAACTGGTCCAGGGCTTCCTGAATCAGGCGCTCGCTCTCGGAATCCAGACTCGACGTTGCCTCGTCCAGAATCAATATGGCCGGGTCTTTAATGATGGCCCGTGCAATGGCCAAACGCTGACGTTGACCACCGGAAAGATTCGCGCCCGTTTCGCCCAAGATAGACTCGTAGCCATTGGGCAGCTTGTCTACAAATTCAGAAGCATTGGCCGCATCGGCAGCGCCCTTCACCCGTTCGTCGGTGTATTGTTCATGACCGTAGGCGATGTTCTTGCGAATGGAGTCCGCAAATAAAATCGTCTCCTGGGTCACCATACTGATTTGACTGCGTAGACTATCAAAGGTCGCTTCGCTAATGTCCTGACCATCGAAACTGATTTTGCCCTGCTGAATATCATAGAAACGGGGCAGCAACTTCACCAGCGTGCTCTTCCCCGCGCCACTGAAACCGACCAGCGCCACCATCTCCCCCTTCTTAATCTCCAGGTCGATGCCCTGTAATACTTTGGCTTTACCATCGTAGGAGAAATGTACATTTTCAAAACGGATAGCGTCTTCCAGGGGCGTGAGCACCTTGGCGTTCGACACTTCCTTAATCTCCGGCTCCATATCGATAAACTCAAACACGCGCTCTGCACTGGCCACACTGGTCTGAATCATGTTATTCACCGACGACAGCTTGCGAATGGGGTCCAGCATCATGGCCAGGGCGATATAAAGTGCCACCATGGAACCCGCATCCAGGCTCCCGCTTTCCAATCGGTAGGCGCTGAACATCACAAAAGCGACAATACCCAGGATGAGCATAAATTCAGTAATGGGGGCCGTTGCCGCATCGAGCTTTACAATCTTGAAGAGGAATTTACGGAGATTGTTGATTTCCTTCTGTACCCTGCCCGTTTCGTATTTCTCCATGGAGTAGCCCTTGACGATCTGGATACCGCCTATGGTCTCGTTCACGATGGAAGCGAGGGACGCGATGCGCTGGAGTGATTTACGTACACTGCGCCGTACTTTCTTCCCGATTTTCATGAGCACTATAAATACGGGCGGCAAAGCACACACGCCAATAAGGGTCAGCATGGGATCTTCGTGAATGGCAATGGCCAGGAACATGCCCGCCTTCATGGGTTCGCGCATGAGCTTTACGAAAACCCCGGCGAGGCCACGGTTAACCATAAAAATATCATTGGTAAAACGGGCCAGAATCTCGCCAGAAGCCTTGGCCTCGAAAAAGCCCACCGACTGTCGCATGAGATTGGCATACATACCCGACGCCAAATCTGTAGTGATGCTCGCACCGATGGATCCCGCAAAGTATTCCTGGAGGAATCGTGCTATACCGATAATGAGTGCCAGAATAACCACGACAATACATACCGTAGATATGGCATCCATAGGATTGGCGCGCATGGTATCGACCAACGACAAAAATTTCGTGTCCAAATCCGCAGGCGACCACCCAATCAGCTCATCCATTCGATTGGTAGTACTATGAATTTTGTCAACGAAGTCGTCTTTGGGGTCTGTGTCGCCCGCCTCCATCTCCGTCGGGTCAAAGACACTGAGCGTAACTACCGCGCCCACGCTGCCCAGCATGAGGCCAAAGGACGCTGCGATAACCAGCGCGAAAAACATGGACACCGCCAGCTTGCCCTTGTATTGAAGGGCATAGCCGATGAGTCGCCTATAGACCTTATAGGCCGACCCCTTGGGTACGTCCGTGGTCTGGGATGTTATGTCTGAACCGAAATCTGCCATGAATCTTTTCTATTCTCAATTCCCACGCTCAATCTAAGAGCGAGGAAATAATTGTGCAGCACCATCGTCATTCCCGCGAAGGCGGGAATCCAGTGCCATTACAACATCATCTGGGTAACGTACTGGATCCCCGCCTTCGCGGGGATGACGTTTTTCAGAAAATACAGTACATAGATGTTCAAGCGTAATTTGTGCTAAGTATTTGGGTACAAA
>CALAXS010000015.1 GCA_937895305.1 uncultured bacterium | reverse complement strand
TTAGCCATCAATAAATTCTCCCCGGATTGCTGCCGCATGAGCGGCGTCGAATACTGTGTTTACAGAAACCGCACAGGCAGCACCGCAAGTTTTACAATCTTCAAACTCAGGTGAAGCTTGCACCTGCTTGCCCTTCCAATAGCCTATCTTGATTCGCACCACGCCCCATTCCGTCTGCACCTGCTTCCAGCTTCGCTCCAGCACCGCGCGCCGCTCGGTGCGTATACGTACCCCAAAAGTCGTGGAGTGCGTAAAGAAGCTTTCGATAAGTTCTGTTTCCTTCTCTGCACTGCACAAAGCCGTTACGCACTGTGCAGGACGATTTTTCTTGCCCAGGATAGGTGTGATAAAAACGTCCAGGGCTCCTGCCGCCAACAATGCTTCCGTGAGCGGCACAAATAATTCCCCGGTCATGTCATCAATATTCGCTTCTATCACGGTAACTGATTGATCAGTATTTGATTCCACCACTACAGTGCCCACCTGCGCACGTAACACATTGGCACGGTCCGGCAGGTCTTTCGTGCCACTACCATAGCCGATGCGCTCCACGGTCATGACGGGTGCCTTGCCAAAATCACTGACCCAGGTCGCGATGAGCGCAGCCCCGGTCGGTGTGACGAGCTCGCCCTGAACATCACCACCATAGGTGGGGATACCCCGGAGCAGGTTCGCCGTCGCAGGTGCGGGTACAGGCATGATGCCGTGGTCACATTTCACAGTCCCGGCACCTACATGGAGAGGCGTGCAATAGACCTGCTCAATACCCAAAAGGTGCAAAGCGTGGTTTGCCGCTACGATGTCTGCAATGGAATCCAGGGCACCCACTTCATGGAAATGAACCGACTCGATAGACATGCCATGAACGGCCGCTTCCGCTTCCGCCAGCTTTTCAAAGGTCGCGATAGAACGCGCTTTCACTGCGTCGGGTAAATCCCCCGAATTAATGATGGCCACCACATCCTTCAGATGACGATGGGGGTGATGATGATGGTGGTGATCATCATGCGTATGCGCGTGTGCATGATCGTGGTCATGCTTATGATCGTGAGAATGAGAATGACTGTGGCCGTGATCGTGACTGTGCGTGTGGTCGTGCTTGTGTTCATGGGTATGTTCGTGATCGTGACTGTGCTCATGAGGTGCGTCGGCTTCCTGGCCTGTGGTGCTGTCCAAGACCGTGAACTTTTTAGCGGTAACGCCCTTCTTTACCACCTCTTCAATGGTGCAACGTAGTCCCTCCACCTGTAGCGAAGCGAGGCCCGCTGCAATGACTTCAAAGTCAGCACCTGCATCAATAAGGGCACCCACGGTCATATCCCCGCTGACGCCACTGAAACAATCGAGGTAAAGTGTCTTCACGAAGCACCCCCATCCTTCACGCCAGCACAGGCCAATCGATGTATGGCCACCGCGGCGGATGCTGCACCAAAACCATTGTCGATATTCACGACAGTCAACCCGGTAGCGCAGGAGTTGAGCATGCCCAGGAGGGCCGCGACGCCTTCAAAGCTCGCGCCATAGCCCACGCTGGTGGGACAGGCGATTACAGGTGCATCTACCAGCCCGGCGACCACGCTGGGCAAGGCACCTTCCATGCCCGCACAAACCACCAGCACCGTAGCGTCATCAAGAAGACCGCGCTGTGCAAAGAGGCGATGAATCCCCGCTACTCCTACGTCATAAATTCGCTTTACCGGGCTGCCGTGGGTTTCGCAGGTAACGGCGGCCTCTTCCGCCACAGGCAGGTCGCTCGTTCCGGCACAGACGATACCGATGTACCCCTTGCGCATGGGTACGTTATGGGCGTTTATGGTGAACGCACGGGCTGCTTTGTGGATGACGGCTTCCGGCAGCGCATCCTTAACCGCAGTCAGCGATTCTTCACTACAGCGCGTTGCCAAAACAGTGCCCTTTTCCGCCATGTGCCGGGCAATCTCAATAATTTGTGTGGGGGTCTTCCCGGCACCAAAGATAGTTTCGGGATAGCCCTTGCGCAGACTGCGATGATGATCCAGCTTTGCATAGCCCAGATCTTCAAAGGGCAGATCACGAAGTTGCGCCAGCGCGTCATCGGGTTCCAACGCGCCACTGGCGACAGCATTCAGGAGCTTCTGTACTTTTTCAGGATCCATGGCTTACCTGTGTAATAAATTGAATAGAGCGGCATCATACTATGCAACGACCTATTTTTGCACTACCAATGAAGTTGTGGCTGTGAGCGCTACCGGGCTGTCCCCGGAATCATCGGCAATCACGGGCATGCCGTGGGCGTCAAATGCGGTAAATTCCAATGCATAAGAACCCGGCTCTAATATCTCTGCTACCTCGATCTCGGTGGACCAGATACCATCCCCGGCAATCTGATCACCTTTATCGCCCGCATCACTCAAATCAAAGCTCTTTCCCTCAAAAGTCATGGCGATGGTGTCCACCGCAGAACGCTCATCAATCAAGGCCAGCGATACCAGTGCCGTATCACCAGGGGCCACGGTATTGGGTGTGACAATCGGATTGGCCAATAACAATAACGGAGTGGGTGGGGGGAGTTCTGCCGGACTTGCAAGAGGCATAATCTCCTCCACACTTTCACCGGGCAGACCATCCTCCTGTCCCCCAAAGCTCTCCACCCGAATCTTGAGCGGGTCATCCCCCTCAATAATGCTCTCCGTGCCAAAGCCCTCCTGCCGCAGCAAGTTGAGGATAGCCATCAACTCGCTCGGTTCCCCCGAAATGCTCAACGACACCGACACCTCCGCCTTCGCCGGGGAAATGACCAAGGCCGTACATACCAGTACTGCACCGATAATTTGCTTCAAACCCTGTGGCATGGTCTATCTCCTTTTCCTGCACCTGATGCAAAGAGTACCTGTACACCGCGCTTCTTGCAACCTTGTGCTGACTAGACTGTGTCGTCGCGCTTCGGTACTATGTACGCTCCATTGAAATGGACGCGGTCAAAGTCACACAAAGGAACAGACCCATGAAAGTTGTTATGGATCTCTGCATAATCCCCATCGGGGTAGGTGTGTCCCTGTCAGACTATATTGCCGCTTGCCAAAAGGTCCTGGCAGCAGCACCCGTAGATACGCACCTTCACGCCTACGGCACCAATATCGAAGGGGAGTGGGACGATGTAATGGCCGCGGTCAAGATCTGTCATGAGACGGTACACGCCCTTGGCGCGCCACGAATAACCACCACCATTAAACTGGGCACCCGCACCGACCGCGAACAGACCATGGCGGATAAAATAGCGAGTGTCGAAGAGAAATTGGAAGGTAACCAGTAGTATGAGTCCAGCACACGGAATGCCAAACAGCCAGGAACGTAGACGGGACAAAGGAAGTTTTTGTCTCTTTGGGTGTCTGGGCCTTTTTATTGTGGGCTTCCTGCTGCTTGCAGGTATTCTCGCGCTCCTCTTTAATTTTATGCAGGGTGCACTACAGGATTTCACTTCGCCCGAACCCATCGAATTGCCGAAAGTGGAGTATAGCGAAGAAGATGCAGCTGCGTTGGACACTAAAATCGCACCGCTCTTTGAGGCACTGGACGACGACAGCAAGGGTGCAACGGTAACACTCACCGCACAGGAACTTAACATCCTGCTTCAGGAGCGCGATGATCTGCAACCCATGGGACAATGGGTGCATCTATCCATAGAAGAAGGACAGTTGCGTGGTGATCTGAGTATACCGCTGGATGCATTGCCTTTTCCGTCAACACAGCTGGACTGGCTGGGTCTGAGTGGCGCTTATTTCAACGGGCATGGCGAGTTTGAAGCGGGCACCAATGCCACAGGGCCGTACTTGTTCATTACCCGGCTGGACATGGGCGAAAGCCAAATGAGCGAGTCGACTATTCGCCAGATGCAATTTGGCAATCTGCTGGAACCGAATGATGATATGGACCAGAGTGTCCGTCGTTTCCTCGAACGAATCAGTACACTCACGATGGATGAAGAGAGCATAACCTTTGGCATTAAAGGAGAAGAATAACCATGGGTATCAATCTAATGACAACAATCAAGGATTCCCTGCTCGAAGGCTATTTCCCCGAAGGGTGGGACCTGGACGCCATCGACAAAATCTGCGGGCAGCCCCCAGAGCAACTTACGAAACGTCAGTCCTGGTGGAATAAAAAGTTTGAACCCGTAGCGTGCGAAAATCTCAACGACTTCGATGCCATGCTCGGCCACGAGATAGCATTGGAAATTAGCGAAGCACGCAAGGCCAAGCGGCAAATCGCCTTTATCCTGCCCGTCGGTCCCATGGGCATGTACCGCTGGGCCGTCTATTTTCTCAAGGCCTGGAACGTGAGCTGCTCTCATGTACACGGATTTAATATGGACGAATGGAGCGATGCCAAAGGCAACAGCCTCCCTGCGAAAGACCCCGGTTCATTTCAAAATGCTATGGAAGGCGCCTTCTATGGTCCCCTTGGCAAACTCACCGTGCCGAAAAAACAACGTCACTTTGCCACCAAACGTGCGCTCCCCGAATTTGGAAATCAAATCGTCGCGCTCAAGAAAAAAGGCGCGAAGCTGGTCACGGTTTTTGGTATTGGCCGCGCATGCCACATCGCGTTTTGGGAACCCCACTTCGCAGGGGAATACAAGACCCTGAAAGCCTGGAAAGCCGATGAGTACCGTATCGCTGCGCACCTCTGTCCCATGACCGTCGAGCAGAACGCCATCACCAGTTTTAAGAGCCGCACTACCCTCGTGCCCTGTCGCGCCAATACGGTGGGTCCGGGACTCTTCCTGAAATCAGACCGGATTATTGGGGGTTGCGATGGCGCACTGGGACGCGGTATGACCTGGCAGGGGATGTCCCTCTGGATGACACTCCACCACCAGCCCACGCCCTGGATTCCCAGCACCTTCATGCCCACCCTGCCCGGTAAGCTCTTTTACCTGAGTGAACTGGCAGGCCCGCTGGAACCGGAGTGCAATTAAAATAATCCCGATTCTGCTCAGACCGTGAACTTCCCAATGGATACTTCGACGCAAAGCTTGGATACCGTTGGGGGGATCCCCGGTCGAGCCGGGGATGACAGGGAAACATGGATATCGCTTCACCTCATCCGTCATTGCGAGGAGTGAGATACGAGCGACGCGGCAATCTAGCTTGGCCCAGACTGCTTAACAGTCGAAGCAACTGTTGTTTGTCGCCCGCCCGGCAAGGGTCTAGGCCCGGTAGAGCGAGCGACCAATCCCGATGGCTTCGCGACAGGCTTCCACGGTGTCGAGTGCAATGGGGCTTACCTTCATGGCATTGGTGCGCAGGATGTCCTGTATGTGTGCATCGTCCAGCGCGGGGTCATTGAAACGTTCGATGATGGGCGCATTGAATTCCGACACATGCTGGGCCACGCTCTTTTTCAGGTTACCGTAGAACTTGCCCTGATCCCGATACTCCTGAAGAAACTCCTGAAAGACTTCCGCAGGCGCCAGCAGATCCAGCAAGCGAAACAGGACGCCCACACCGGGTGGCATGAGAGGAATTACATCGTCCGGTGTATTGCTGTCGGTGCCCAGCGGGGAAGGTTCCGTGGTAGTCGGAACGCCCTTCACCTTTTTTAATACCGTCTTTTCATCGTCCAGCAAATCTAGCGTGTTATTTTCAGACTTACCCATCTTCGACGAACCATCGAGGCCCGGCAGCCGCAGCGCATTGCGCGCTATGGGTTTCGGGATGTGCAGTGTCTCGCCAAAGCGACTGTTAAACTTGGTTGCGATGTCACAGGCCATTTCAACATGCTGACGCTGGTCATCGCCCACAGGCACGATGTCCGCCTTTACGATGAGAATGTCTGCCGCCATCAGCACCGGATAGCCTAAAAGACCGTATGACAAGGGGTTGCCCGTTTGTTTCGGGTCGCTTTGAATCTGGCCCAGCTTGTCCTTGTACGTCGTGCCCCGTTCCAGATGACCGATGTTGGTAATCATCCCCAGCAACAACGCCAGCTCCGCCGTGGACGGCAGGTCACTCTGGCGATAAATGATCGATTCGTTCGGATCCAGACCACAGGCAATATAGGTCCGTAGCATGTGGATGGTTTGTGCGCTGATGTCGCGTCGTTCCTGAATCGTCGTCAAGGCATGGTAATCCGCCACGAAGTAAAAGCGATTCACGTCCTGCTCCTGCAAGCGCAGGAAATGGGTGATGGCCCCGAAATAGTTGCCATAGTGCAGCCGACCCGTGGGGCGGATACCGGATAGAATAACGTCTTTTTTGTCAGCCATGAAAAGCGGTCCTTCATTACATCGGTTGGGGTAGCGGAAAGAATAGCGCAATGGGCATAAGCGCTTCCACTTTCAGGTGAAAAGTGGAGCTGTCATGATATAAAAAATCCCCCCGGAGTTTGTCCAGGGGGATTTGTTTTTTCTGTATAAGTCGCGGAATTAAATTCCGTTGAAGCCTCTATTGAAACGACCGAAGATGCGGGCACTATCTTCGGTTACGGGGAAGACATCGCCGGGGTAACGAATGAATGTTACATGTCCATCCAGGTAGAGCACGTTGGCCCCGCCCGGTACATGGGCAAAGTCGCCTACGCTGGTGCTGATGTGGTCCCACATCATGGGTATGGTACTCTGGGCCTGGGCACTGCCTGCGGGGTTGTTGATGTCGGTGATGAAGAAGCGCTCGATGCCTTCCTTGAGACGGTAGAGCGTATCGCCGCCACCACTCATAAAGCCCAAACCGGAATAGGTATTGGTCGTGAAATCTTCGTCACTGGCCGCGCCGTTGGTGGCCACGTTGTTCACCCACAATTCCTGCCAGGGCGTTCCGCCATATTCATTCTCTTCGATACGCCCGTTGGGACCGGAACCGATAACGCCCACCTGGCTGCCCAGTATGTTTACATCGTCAATGATGGCCCACCCGGTGTAGTCATAGGGTTCTTTGCTGATTTCGTGGGGTTGGATGATGCCGTCGCTGTTGCCCTTGCTCTCGTCAAAACGTTCCATGGCATCAGACTGCCCTGCCCAGGAAGGACACCAAAGCACATTCCAGTCACTCAGGTATTCAGGATAGATCGCATAGCCATCCACAATCATATCATCACCCACACCACCATCAGGGATGAAGTTCCCGCTGCCACCGGGCGACTCAACATAGGTGTAGGTCTCGCGTGGCGGATATTTTCCACCCCTCGACTCGTTACCATACATCTTGAGTACGATGCCCATTTGTTTCAGATTGTTCTGGCAACTTGCCCGACGAGCCGCTTCCCGTGCACGGGACAGCGCGGGTAAGAGGATGGCGGCCAGGATGCCGATAATGGCAATGACGACCAGCAATTCAATCAAGGTGAAGCCCTGCTTCTTCATGGTATTCGCTCCTTCGCTTATGCAGCGCGTAAAAGTGTGTATCGGGGTGTTTCCCCCGAATTTTTATTCCCCTGCCATCGCCCTGACCTTAGGGTGCATGCCAGAAGTTCAGCTATATTAACATCAGACGCATTGCTATTGCAACTAATGTTCAGGTAACTAAACATTCATAAGTGGGCTTTGCCCAGGACACGCTGAAGGGAAGGTGTTAAGTAGCCGTTTAACTTGAGCTTATAGCGTATCGGCTAAAAGCCGTCGAAGCCCTTGCCATAGCGCCCGAGGATACGGGCACTGTCAGTAGTCATGGGGAATTGCGTACCGGGGTATCGTATAAATCGCACATGACCGTCCATGTACAATACGTTTCCGCCCCCGGGAATATGGGCAAAATCGATGGTTTTTGTGCTGATATGGTCCCACATGGTGGGAATGCTACTCTGTGCCTGGGCAGACCCTGCCGGGTTGTTGATGTCAGTGATAAAGAACCGCTCTATGCCCTCGCGAAGACGAAACAGGGTATCGCCCCCACCACTCATGAATCCCATACCGGCATAGGTACTGGTCGTGAAATCTTCATCGCTGGCAGTCCCGCCACTGGCGATGTTATTGGCCCAGAGTTCACCCCAGGGGGTACCGGAAAATTCATTTTCCTCGATGCGACCATTGGGACCGGAACCGATGAAGCCGAGCTTGTCCCCCAGTATGGCTACATCTTCAGTGATGGCCCAACCAGTGTAGTCATAGGGCTCCTGATTGAATTCATGGGCCTGGATGATGCCGTCGCCATTCCCTTTTTCTTCATCGAATCGTTCAAAGGGCGAATTTTGTGCGGACCAGGACGGACACCAGAGCACGTTGTAATCCGTGAGGTACTCGGGATATACCGCATACCCATCGAACATCATGTCGGTACTGAGGCCACCATCCTGAATAAAGTTGCCGCTGCCTACCGGGGACTCAACATAGGTGAACGTGTCTCGTTGGGGGTATTTCGCGCCTCGGGATTCACTGGCATACATCTTGTAGACGATACCCATCTGTTTCAGGTTGTTCTGACACGATGCACGGCGTGCCGCTTCCCGTGCACGGGACAGCGCGGGTAATAGGATGGCGGCCAGGATTCCAATGATAGCGATGACCACCAACAGCTCAATAAGGGTGAAGCCCGTCTTTTTCACAAATGTACTCCTGTATAGCTGAATACCGAAAAGTCTATGCATATTAGGGGCCGCACGCATTCTTGTTCAAGCTGAAAGAACCCGTCTATACTAAGCGCAGCGACTATAAATCCGGCTTGACCCGAAAAATGTTGATGCCAAAGTTATCGTTGTGAATACATAATCATTTGGACCAAGCCAGATTGCCGCGTCGCTTCGCTCCTCGCAATGACGGGCAAGAAAAGACCAGGCCTCCTTTCCTGTCATTCCCAACTTGATTGGGAATCCCCCCAACGGTATACCAACTATCAGTCGAAGTGAGTGTTGTCTGTCAACCGCCCGACAAGGGCCCTTAAATCAAGGCGTAAAATAGCACAATGGGAATTGAGGGTAACCCCTTGTTATACTCTGTCTTTCTACACCCTACCCCGAAAGAGGCAGTTCTACATGGAATACGAATCATTTTTTCAACGGCATAAAATTTTACGCGGCACATTGATTGTGCTTCTTGTTCTTATCATTGGCCTGGGTGGCTGGCTCTGGACGCGTATGCGTGGCCCCCACCCCAATTACCGGGTAGACCTGATGCTGCCCACGGCGGAAAGCATGGAAGCGCCGGGACGATTGAAGGTGGGTGTAGCCAAGCGCAGCATCGCCCCTATATTCGACAACTACGATACGTGGACCGATGTGAATGGGAACACCAAGTATGATGAAGGGGTGGATACCTATGTAGACCGTGACGGGAATGGTCGCTTCGATGGTATCTGGATTGCTGGGTTCGGGACCAATCGCCCTGCCCAGGGTATGCACGACGAACCCAACGTGCGTGCCTTGGCCCTGCGCAACAACGGCGTAACGGTGGTCATCGTCTCGCTGGACAGTGTAGGGATTTTTTATAACGATTTTATCGACATGCGCAAGATGGTGAACAGCACCATGGACATTGACCATATTCTGTTCTCCTCTACCCACTGTCACGAGACCCCGGACACCATGAAGATCTGGAGTTACTGGAAACGGATTCGCGGTGCAGACATCCCCGTCTTTGGTTATGCCGAACATTATATGGACCTGATAAAAGAACGTACAAAGGAAGCCGTGGAAGAAGCGGTGGTTGGTCTGCAGGACTGCGATCTTCATACGGCGAAAGTAGAAATCATGCCGGAAGGTTTTGTGGATGACTCCCGCAAGCCCATCGTGATAGACAACTCCATGTACCTCATGCGTTTCACGAAACCCTTTACCGACGAAACTATCGCTACCTTCGTGAACTGGGGCAACCACCCCGAAACACTGGGTGGTAGTAATCCCCTCATCACCAGCGACTTTCCCCACTGGATTCGTGAAGGCCTGGAAAAAGGCGTGCCGGCACCCAACGGCGTTGAAGGCTTTGGCGGTATGTGCATCTATGTGCAGGGCATGGTGGGCGGTCTCATGACGCAACTCCACACCACGGTACCCCACCGTGATGGAAAACAGAAATTCGAGGAGGCTTCCTGGGAGAAGGTGGAGTCTCTCGGCTATAACCTGGCCATCGTTGCGGCGACTGCCCTGCGCGATGAAGAACTGGCCTGGAAGACTGAGAAGCCCATTGTCCAGCTCGCAGCAGAGACCTTCCCCTTGCCCATTGGTGGTGCGTATAAATACGCCATGATGCTGGGCATCATTCATCCGGGCTACAAGTGGGGGGGCTACTCCTGGTCCGAGATGAACGTATTGCGCGTGGGCGAGACGCTCATGCTCACGGTGCCCGGCGAGATTTACCCGGAAATCGTGGAAGGTGGCGTGGAGTATAAGGCGGGGAATGACTTTGGACTGCAGGCGCCTGTGGAAGCACCACGGTTGCGTGACTTTATGGAAGAAAAGGCGAAGATGGGACTCGTGGTTGGTTTGGCCAATGACCAGATCGGCTATATCGTACCCAAGAGCCAGTGGGACGACCAGGCACCCTTCGTCTATGACGGTGCGCAATACGGCGAAGAAAACAGTCCCGGTCCGGAAACAGCGCCTACCATCCACCGTCAGGCGGTGAAGCTGTTAAAGACCATGAACGAAAACTGGATTGAGCCGGAAGAGTAAATGGACTCAACTCTACACGTCATTGCGTCGGCGGGGCCTCCTCGCAATGACGGACTTTTTTGAGTCAATGAGAAATTGGGAAATGCTATTTGGTAAACAACCCGCCTGGGAAAATCGTTAGTACGACATGAGTAACTGGACACGACGAGAATTTATTCAAGGGGCTGCGGGCAGTCTGGCCCTGGGTGCTGGCCTGGGGCTGGGTGGTTGTCAGCAATCGACTGCACCCCGAACGCCGATGGCACCCATGGACGGTGACCCCAATGTGGTCCTCATTATGCTCGACACCCTGCGTGCCGACAAGCTGGGGTGCTATGGCTATGACCGCGCCGAGACCTCGCCCGCCTTCGATGCCCTGGCCTCCAAGGGGGTGATTATGGACCGGGTAGTGTCCCAGTGTTGCTGGACCCGCCCATCGGTAGGTTCCTTGCTCACATCGCTCCACCCGCGTACCATCGGACTGTTCAAGGAGAAGGGTGAGATCATCCACAGCCGCCATCGTACCTTGCCCATGATTCTGAAGGACAACGGCTACCATTGTTTTGGCATCACCGCCAACCCGAACATCAACAGCCTCTTTAATTTTAACCAGGGCTTCGACACCTACGTGGACAGCAGTGTTCTCTTTGGCTGGATGGATCAGGAAGACGGTACCCAACTGCGTGGGGACAAGGCGCACCTGCCCAGTGCGAATGCCATGTTTGACCGGGTGCTGGAACATGCAGAAAGTGGTGTGCAGGGACCGCACTATGTGCAGGTCAACGCCATGGAAATCCACGAGTGGTATGTGCGCAATACCATGATTCGGCCTGAATACCAGAACATGTTCACGGACATCGGCGAGAAGTACCCCCGGTACATGCAGTCGGTACGACAGCTCACCGACGATGTGGCGGCCTTTACCGATACGCTGTCCAAAGTGCCCGGCTGGGAAAACACCCTCTTCATTATCGTGAGTGACCATGGCGAGGGCCTGGATGAACACCAGGGCGTTGACAAGGCCAAGTACCACGGCTGGCTCCTCTATGAATCCCAGGTCGTGGTGCCCTGGATTTTGTATAACCCCCAATGGACCGCAGCGCAGCAACGGATTCAACAGCCTGTGCGCCTGTTGGAATTGGCCCCTACCGTTCTCGATTATCTGGGTATAGAACAGCATGCCGCCATGGAAGGCCACTCTATTTTACCCGCCATCAAGGGTGAAGTGGATCGCGTGGACTTACCGGAATACTTTATCACCGAGACCCACTGGCGCAATGCAAACAAGATTGCCGCGTACAGTGCAGATTGGAAATATTTCGAGAATCGCACGAAGCACCAGGGCCTGCCCCGCTATGAACTTCAAGCCAGAGGCGTGGGGGAGTGCGGCGTGCGCACGGACCAGCTATCCAGAAACAGCGAAATCGCGGTGCCCATGAAATCGCATATCAAAACTTGGGAAACAGATCACCCGATTGCCACTGCTACTGCGCCCGGTCGTGAGATGTCTCAGGATGAAATCGATCAACTGGAAGCCATCGGCTATTTACCTGGCGGGGATAAAGACGCGAAACAGGACTAAGTATCATACACATTGTCATTCCCGCGAAAGCGGGCTATTGCATACCGAGCTTCGGCCTCCGCGTCAGTATGCTTAACCCAAGTTGGGGCCGAAAGTGTAGAAATACAGGTCAAACGCGCCTGTTTTCCGAGGCAGAGCCTCGGCGTATGCATTCCCACGCAGAGCATGGGAACGAGGGATGTTTCCCGCCTGTCATTGCGAGGAGGCGAAGCCGACACGAAAGTACAGCGTACAGTGGCCTATATCCTAAAACTGTATAGCGTCACCGTCACAGAGTAACGGGGAAAACACGCCTTGCGCATACCTGCTCATTTTTTGCAAGATTGTGCAGTTTTTTGCTAAACTATGTGGAATTTGTACGCCTGAATGCCGGGCAAACAATGCAATCTTAGTGAGTAATCGGAAGCGCACCCAAGTTGGGGATTTTTATGGAAGCGCACCGTAAATTGGGGAATAGAAATTGGGCCTTGAAAACCCATCTGAACCGGCGCGAAACGCGCAAAGGGAGAATGTACCATGCCAGTTGTAAATTTTGAGAAGTATTGCGCCATGCTCGACAAGGCCAAAAAAGAAAAGTATGCCTACCCCGCTATCAACGTGACCACCATGGACACGGCCAATGCTGCTATCGAAGGTTTTGCCAAGGCGAACAGTGACGGTATCATCCAGGCTTCCACAGGGGGCGGTGCCCATGCTACGGGTAACCTCAAGGACATGGTCCTCGGTTCTATCCTGTTGGCGGATCACATCCGCGCGATTGCTGCGCACTATGATGTGAATATCGCGCTGCACACCGACCACTGCCAGCCCGGAAAAGTGGACACCTACCTCATTCCCCTGATTGAAGAATCCGAGCGTCGTATCGCAGCAGGTGGTGAGCCGGTATTCAACAGCCACATGTTCGATGGTAGTGAACTGCCCCTCGCCGAGAACATGGCGATTGCCGTTCCGCTGCTTGAGCGTTGCGCCAAGTGCAACATCATCCTCGAAGTGGAAGCCGGTGTTGTGGGTGGTGAAGAAGACGGTGTGAACAACGAAAATGCACCAGCCGAAAAAATGTACACCACACCCGAAGACATGGTTGCTGTATACGAAGCTCTGAGTGCCGTTAAAGGTGCCCGCTTCATGTTCGCCGCTACCTTCGGTAACGTACACGGCGTGTACAAGCCCGGTAACGTGAAGTTGACCCCTTCCATTCTGCGTGATGGCCAGGCAGCAGTTGTGGCCAAGCATGGTCAGGCTGCACACTTCGACCTCGTGTTCCACGGTGGTTCCGGTTCCAGTAAAGAAGAAATCGCTGAGACCCTCGATTATGGCGTCATCAAGATGAACATCGACACCGATACCCAGTACGCATTCACTCGCCCTGTAGTGACGCACATGTTTCACAACTACGACGAAGTCCTCAAGGTTGAAGGTGAAGTCGGCAACAAGAAGAAATATGACCCGCGCGTATGGCTGAAAGCTGCTCGCGACAACATGGCTGACCGTGTAGTAGAAGGCTGTGTTGACCTCAGTTCTGACGGCAAGTCCATGGGTGTATAACTTACACCACTTATAGTTAATTTAAATAAGGGTACGGGGTGTTTCATGCAACCCGTACCCTTTTTTTAGGTATCATGGTGGAATGTAGCATTGCCATGATGTTGTTCTAACAAATAGTACAACAAACGTCATGCCTGCGAAGGCAGGCATCCACACGGCCCAGACCAGATGAATAGACATTTTAATTACGGATATAGCCTGATTTATCAGGTCAACCCTTTTCTTATGCGTCCTCTGGATTCCCGCCTGCGCGGGAATGACGGAGGAATCATGAATAACAGAACAATGTCATCATCAATGACTTAACAGGAAACAAACATGCAAATCATCTTAGCCAACCCCCGCGGTTTTTGCGCAGGTGTCGAACGCGCCATCAAGTGCGTGGAACGCGCGTTGGAAAAATTCGGTGCCCCTGTGTATGTGTTAAACAATATCGTACATAACCAGCATGTGGTGAATGAGCTAAGTGAAAAGGGCGCTGTCTTCGTAAAGCACATGCACGAGGTTCCTGAAGGCGCGCACCTCCTATTCAGTGCCCATGGAGTGAGCCCGGACCGTTGGGACCATGCGAAGAATCTGAAGCTTGAAGTCATTGATGCGACCTGTCCTTTGGTGGAAAAGGTGCACCACGAGGCGCGCCGTTTTGCGAAAAGGGAATACACTATTATCCTGGTTGGTGAAGAAGGACACGACGAAACAGTAGGCACCATGGGCCAGGCCCCGGAACATATCCGCCTTGTCACCACGGTGGAAGATGTAGCGAAGCTTCAGGTAAACGATGAAGAGCAACTGGCCTATATTACCCAGACTACGTTAAGTGTGGAAGATTGCAGCATAATCATCGATGCACTGAAAGAACGTTTCCCGGCTATCCAGGGACCGCCCCGGGACGACATCTGCTACGCCACAACCAACCGTCAGGTCGCGGTCAATGCATTGACCCACGAAGTAGACCTCGTGCTGGTGGTGGGCGATAAGGAAAGCGCCAACTCAACCCGCCTGGCAGACATTGCCCGCACCAAAGGCAAGCCCGCTTATTTGATCCTTGATGCCTCCATGATTCAGGAAGAATGGCTGGAAGGTGTAGAACGCGTATTACTCACTTCGGGCGCTTCCGTGGATGAAAAACACGTCCAGGGCGTTATCGAATACCTGGAGCAGCGCGAACCTTCCACCGTCACGGAGCGCAGTATAGTAGAAGAAAATGTTTTCTTTCGTCTGCCCA
>CALAXS010000014.1 GCA_937895305.1 uncultured bacterium | reverse complement strand
AGCAGCCTGCAGGCTCCCGTCATTCATTCATTCCAATGCGCTAATCGTTCCTGTTTCTCTTTGAGTCTTCGGTCCTTGTTCGCCACACGCCTATATGATTCCTCTTTCCCCCGGCCAACGTAACAATGAAGAAGCAAGCACACTACAGCCGTATACGCATGGGCTGGGCTATGGGCCACAGGGTTCAACAGAGAAAACACAGCGAATCCGATTAAGCATCCCATAAACAGGGTTGCTTTTCTGGGTATACGCCAAAGTGCCCAAAGCAGAATTAACAGACCCACCACCCCCGTTTCCGCTGCCAGCTCCAACACATCACTATGGGCATGTATGGTGTCCACATGATTATAGACATGCTGCATTCCGCCGGGCGCCCAAAGGGCTGCGCCTGTATACGCCGGGCTATGATACGCGTATTGCCCCATACCCACCCCGAAAAACGGATGGTCGCCAATCATGCGAAGGGTGGCATCATAAAACAAGATGCGCAAGTTACCGCCCACATCCCCGGCACCAAAGGTTTCACTTATTCGTGTAAAAACACGTGTTCCCATAGGTACCAGAACAATCAGCGGAAACAACAACCAGCCCCAATGAATTTTCTTTTCTTCACGCTTTAACACAACAAAATAAATGGAATATGCAACACTACAACTCGCTGCCAACCAGGCCGATCGTGATGAACACGCAATCAACAGGTACAAGCATAAACCAATCAGTAACACCCAAATTATATTAAAACGTTTTATCGGGTATAGCAGCTCAAATAAAAATAAAGGCAACACCATCGCCATGTACCCGCCTAACAAATCTTCATTACCAAACACGGAATACATGGACTGATCATAATGATCGAACACAGGAAAAAGAGGTGCCAGCCAACCTTGTTCTTGACCCATAGCAAAAAAACCAACCAGCACCCCTGCACCTATCAGACCAGCATAGAGCTTCTCCCGCCCTTTTTTTTCTTCCATGAATCGACACATGGACAAAGCCACCAACAGGATAAGTCCCCCCTGAAAAACCGTGACCAACGTTTCAATACGTCGTGGTCCGTCCACCACGAACACACTAACCGCCAATCCATAACCCAGTAATACAAACCAGGGCAGTAATACCCGAAACGGACCACACCACTGCACACCACTACGCAGCGACACGGCCAATAACACTATGGCACTCACGGCCATGACCATCATCTTGGGTTCAGAGAAAGTCGGTGACCAGTAGCAGAAGACCAGGATGATCCCGTACATGCTCAAGTAAGCAAACCAGCTGGTAACCGGATGTATACGCGATGTTTCCCTACTCATTCCACACCTATGCCCATTGGTTTCATAAAGGAAACCCCACCCAGATTATGCATGTGTTTAAGAATCCAGGCCTTGCGCTGTACCACACGCGCACTCGGGTGGATGGGCGACCGTTCACGCGGATTGGGCAACACCGCTGCCAGAGCCGCACACTCCTCACGACTCAATTCCTTCGCGGATTTATCATAGTAATGCTGCGCCGCAGCCTCCACGCCATAGATCCCCTCCCCCATCTCCGCGATGTTGAGATACACTTCCAGAATTCGCCGCTTCCCCCACACCTGCTCAATCATCAATGTGAAATAGACCTCCAGCCCCTTGCGAATCCACGAACGACCATTCCACAAAAAGGCATTCTTCGCCGTCTGTTGCGACAAGGTACTCGCCCCACGCAAACGCCCGCCCGCCTGTCTCGTTTCTAGCGCAGCCTCAATCTCCTTGAAGTCAAAACCCGAATGGGTCGGGAATCGCTGATCCTCTGCTGCTAATACCGCCAACGGCATCTCCAACGACATCTCCTCCAAATCACACCACGTATACTGCGTGGATATACCTTCTGAAAAGAATCGCGACATCATCAACAAGGTACCCGGTGGATTAACCTTAACGTAAATCCCGACCCAGGCAAGGGAAAGTAAAAACAGCACCACCCCGGTGATAAAAAGATACTTTAAGCCCCGAAAAATATAACTGCGATAGGGCCGCTTTTCCGATTTCGCTGTAACCTTGGGCGAACGCCGTTTCGCTGCCGCTTTCTTCTTTGCAGGGGCACGCTTTTTTACTGTAGCCTTTTTCTTGGTAACAGCCTTCTTCTTCGCACTCGCCTTTTTCCTGGCAGCAGCCTTCTTTCGTGGCTCAGCAGCCATGATGCATCACCATTGGTAATACCACTGCACAGGCCAATTTACGCAATTATCTGTTCCATAGTATTTTCCCGTATCCGCATCATAAATAAGTACATGTCGCTTGTTGGGCTTTTCCTGATAGGCCGCCCACATCCCCGTCCCTTTTTTCGGGGTGCCCGCCTGAAATCGTTCTGCCTTCTCCTGGAACCACTTCAACATATCCTGGGCACGTACCACACGGTTCGCTCCACAGCGACACCGCTCCACCACTTCACGCCGTTTCAGCAATTCCGTGTACCCGGCCCGGATAAAAGCATCCGATAAAAAATGCGCGCAGTTATTCGATTCCCGTTGGCCACCCACACAGGTGCCCGTATACTGCCTGGCCACCACAGCCAACGGCGCGTTTCGCTGCTGTCCTCGACCAAAATCAACCTGAAGCCCCTGTGCCCCACCTCCGGTGGCACACCCATTTAACAAGGCTGCTATTAGCAGAAAAACCCCTGCGCCATATCTATCAAAACCGATTTTCATACCTGCTCTTTACTCTGTTGTACATGCACCACCCAAACTGGCCCCTATTATCGGTATGCAATACCGATGGTGCAAGGTGCCAGCACCTTAAATCCCAAAAACTTGCAATTTATTTGCACAAACTATAAACCATAGAGTCCTACAACTGGAGAACATCCATGCTCAAGAAAGCACTTTTACTTATGGCAGCTCTCATCTTTCCCGCGACTTCCCTGGCCGATGAACCCCTCAAGGTCTTTATCTTTGCAGGACAAAGTAATATGGTTGGTCGCGCTGCCAAAGTTGAAGAACTGCCAGAAGCACTCCAGGCTCCACAGAAAAACTGGGCCTTTCACGGCAATCAATGGGTGCCACTCGAACCGGGTAAAACACAAAATCCCGAAATCGAAGGCTTTGGTCCTGAAATCAGTTTCGCCGCCGCCATGGCAGAGCACCTGGGCGAACCCATCGGTATTATCAAGTATTCTCGCGGGGGTACCAACCTCCACACCCAATGGAATGTGGAGAAACAGAATCAACCCAAGTCACTTTATGCCGCACTGATCCACCTGGTAGAAAAGGCCAAAGCCACAAAAGAAATCGAGATCGTGGGAATGACCTGGATGCAAGGCGAAGCCGACAGCAAAACTGAAGCGATTGCAATAGCCTATGGCGACCACTATCGCAAGCTCATTACACAAGCTCGTAAAGACTTCGACAATCCTGCCATGCCCTTCATTGCAGGACGCGTCAACCCTGCCAAAGAAAGTGTTTTTACCCCCGAAATCGTTGAGATAACTCGCAAGCATCAGGAAAACCCAAAACTGGAACACTACGACTGGGTGGACTGTGATGACCTGCCTAAAATCGGGGACAAGGTGCACTATGCTACAACGGGTCTGGTGACCATGGGCGAACGCATGAGTGAGAAAATCATTACCCTTGAACAGCAGAACGCTCCAGAATAAACGGCAATGACTCCACCCCACCAGTCATTGCGAGGAGCGCAGCGACGCAGCAATGACGTGCTTTTAGGGGACAATATTGATACTGATAGTTTATATAGCGCAATAAAGACACGGCAGGCCAATATAATAGTCACCTCTTCATTTAAGGTGATGTGGATTTTACCGCGCTTTGCCACGCGCTGCGAGCCGGGCCATACCTACCAGGCGTGGGCTCACCGATACGGTGCGTATCCCCAGCTCCATTAATTTTGGCACATATCGGGGCTCTCCCCCAATCTCACCACAAAGTGATAGCGGCTTCCCCGCAGCCTTCGCCGCGTCTGCCAGCTTTTTCAGTAGATTCCAGAACACAGGTTTATCCGGATTGTAGTCATACGCGACCTTGTCATTATTCCGGTCCACGGCGAAGAGATACTGAATCAGATCATTGGTACCGATACAGGCAAAATCCGCCATGGCAAAAAGTTCCGTCGCTTCCAGGCACGCGGATGGCACTTCAAACATCACCCCGTGCTGCACGTTATCATGGGGCAAATCTTCAATATGCTGGGCCACCAGGGCACGTAAAGTAAGAAACTGTTTCACATCCACAATCATGGGATACATAATATGAATGGGGCCATGGGCAGAAGCACGTGCCAACGCTCGCACCTGTGGAATCAGTAACTCCGATTCTCCCATGAGCAAGCGTGCGCCACGATAACCCAGACACGGATTCTCCTCCGTAGGCATATTTAAAAAAGTAGCGGCTTTGTCTCCACCCAGATCCAGCAACCGCACATAAAACGGCTTACCCGCCATGGCCTTCGCCACTTTGGCGTAACGCGCGTACTGTTCATCTTCGGTCAATGCACGGCCCATCGCCAAAAATTCTATCTCGGTACGATACAACCCAATCCCCTCCGCCAGGCAGTCTTCCACCTCCTGCAATTCTGTGGACAAACTGATATTCGCCAACACCTGCAAATTCTCAACGGGTTCAATGGCATCCATCTTCCGACTGCGCTTGCGCATAATCGAAGGATAGCCCCCCAGTGTCGCCGCCGTTGGCCAGAGAACCACCTCGCCCGTTGTCCCGTTGAGTAACACTTCTTGCCCGTGGGTCAGTTTCTTGTGGATACGCGGGATGCCGCTCACCGCCGGAATTCCCATTGCACGCGCCAGAATCGCTGCATGGGACCCTGCCCCGCCCCGCTCTGTCAGAAAGCCCGCTGTAAATTCCGGATCCAGCGCTACCGTTTCACTCGGTGTCAACTCCCTCGCTACAATCACCCGGACCTCATCCAGGTCAAACGTTGTACGTGACACCACCGAAGGATCGCTCACACCGGCTTGCCGTAAATTGTCCAACAAGCGACGGCGAATCTCACCGATGTCCGATGCACGCTCACTCAGGTATTCATCATCCACTTCCGCCAGTACCGACTCATAGCCATCCAGAGTCCGGTCCACGGCTGCTTCTGCATTCATCCTGGATTGGGTAATGGCCTGCATTATTTCCTCCACCAGCACCACATCCTCTACCATCATTTTTTGCGCCATAAATATATTGGCCTGTGATGGCCCAATACGCTCTGCAACCTGTACTGCGATCTCATCCAGCTGGATAACGGCCAGTTTGAGTGCCGCGCGAAGACGTTCCTTCTCCCCTTCCAGTGCGGCTTCATCCACAGTGTATAACGGAATCGAAACACCCGTCTCCGCCTCAATGACATAAACCCGTGCACGGACCACACCTTCACTGATAGGCAAGCCCTTAAAGCGCATTTCACGCTCAGTTACTTGTGGATTCATATATACAGGGTCTCGTTTAATACCATCACTACCATTTTTCCTGCTTCCGTTTATAAATCCAAACGCTCACGTAAGCGCGCCACAATCGTCTCCAACGTTTTGATTCGCGCATAACGCTTGTTATTGCCCTCGACGATAGTCCACGGCGCATGTGCAGTACCTGTAAGATGAATCATATCATTCACCGCCTCCTGATAGGCATCCCACTTCTCCCGGTTTCGCCAATCCTCATCCGTCATCTTCCAGCTTTTTAAGGGATCCGACTCACGCGCCTTAAATCGCGCTAACTGCTCATCCGCGTCAATATGCACCCAAAACTTCAGTATGACCGCACCCGCTTCATGCAACTCTGCTTCAAATTCATTGATCTCCTGAAACGCTCGCTGCCACTCATGCTTCTGGGCAAAGTCTTCCAGACGCTCCACCAGTACACGACCATACCAACTCCGGTCAAAGATAGCGATATGACCCGCTTTCGGTATATCCCGCCAAAAGCGCCAGAGATAATGGTGGTTCTTCTCAGCACCCCGCGGCGCAGCCACGGGCACCACATCATAGCCACGGGGATCCATTTCACGAACCACACGCCGGATATTACCGCCCTTGCCCCCTGCATCCTGACCTTCATAAACCATCAACACAGGCACCCGCTGTTCATAACAGCGATACTGTAAACGCCGTGCTTCTTCCTGCAGCTCCGCCAACCGCTTCTTATACACCTTCCCCTGAATCTTTTGATTCGGCTCAACCCTGGACAACGGCTTTTCCTTGCCCAGACTCACCTTTGGAGCCTTCTCCTTTTTGCCCTTCTTATGTTCAGCCAGGCGCGCTTCAAATGTTCTGATCAGAATTTTCTTAATCTGTTGCTGCGCATACCGTAGGTCTGTGGAAGGCAATACATGCCAGGGTGCCGCATCGCAATGGGTCGCCTCCAGCACGGCACTGGTTTCCTCATGATAGTCATCATAAAGACGATGACGTTCCCGCTCGATATTCGTCACGCGCCACGAATAAGCCGAATCCGCCTTGAGCTCCGTCAAACGCCGGGACTGTTCCTTCTTGCTGATATGCAAGAAAAACTTGGTTACAATAACGCCATCATCGCTAAGCTGCCGTTCAAAGTTTAACGTACGCGCGATGGGTGCTTCTTGATCCAGCCGGGCCGGGCCATGAACACGTTCCTCCAGAATGGGGGTATACCAGCTCTGTTCATAAATGGCCATCTCCCCAAATTCCGGCATGTGATTCCAAAAAAAATGCATGGGTGGATAGAACTCCGTCCCCATTTCCGGCTCTCGCGGTACATGCACAAAAAACCAGCGGGGATCCAAATCATGCACCAACTCACTCAGCACAGCACCCTTACCCGCCGTATCCCACCCCTCAAACACAATGACCGATGAAATATCAGCAGCAAGCAATTCACGCTGTAATTGGCCCAGCCGTTCAGCAAGCGCGTCATTCTCACTTTTATAATCCGCTTTGGAAATGGTGGCTTTCAGATCAACAGTATTCAGCATGTTTTAACCCATATCCCCACCATGACCACCAAAGGTCATGTCGCGACGGGCGGTAGAGATGGTAATCGTAAATCCGGCTACCACATCCAGTAATGACATCATCAGCAGCACCATAAAGGTTGCTGTGCCTGCTCCTGCAACCACGATAAACTCGATTAAAAAGATGATAAACACCACCATGGACAACATGTGATCCACAATCGTAGACCGTGATGTACGGGTCGCTTTCAGGATTTCAAAGTACAACACGATGACCCCGAACATAATAAACACATCACTCATCTTGAGATAAAAAGCATCGTCATTCGCCATGAGCGGAATCTTGATTAAATCCGGATTCGTCACAAAGGGGTTATCCCCCAGCATCAAAATATTGTACACCACAAGAGGTACCGCAAAGAGAGGGAACATCATTAAAAATTTCATTTACTTATTCCTTTTCACTTTCATTTGTTCTAACTAATAACGGTCGTATAGCGTCCGACCAGATTTCATAACCCGGCGGGGTCAGGTGCAGCCCATCCTTCTTCAACAAATCAGCACGCGGTTTACCATCTTCGCCCAGGGTCAACACCGCTGTATCAAAAAAGGTCAACTGCTCATCCTTTTCCGCCATGGCTGCAATCGCATCATTGGCCGCCTTCATCTCCGGCCATAAGTTCCATCGTGCTATACTTGGCTTTATACCCACATAAATTACCGGACAACCGGGTACCTCTGCCTTTACCTTCGCATAAAACACCTTGAAATCAGCCACCACCGTCTCCGCGTTCTTACCGCCCGCAATATCGTTATCCCCGGCATACAAGACAATCTTACGTGGCTCATAGGATGTTACCATCCGTTTGAAGTAAAAATTCGAGTCTGCAATTTCAGAGCCGCCAAAGCCACGATTCAAGGCATCGAGTTCAGGGAAGTACTTCTCCAAATCCCACCCCACGATAGATGAACTACCGATAAAAAGAATCTGCCCTTTCGCGGGGGGTGACTCCACGTCTTGTTTTTCGAAACGCTGAATAACCTTTTCCCATCGTTCCGGCGCAGCCTGGGCAACAACACCGGATAACAGGGCAAACAGACAAAGACCGACGCTCAACAGCGATTGTATTCGATTCATAATTATTTTCCAGGGTTCCAGTAAAAAGCATTCCATAAAGAAGAGTATACAGTCCACCCAAGGGCATACAACAATTCAGAATTACGCAAACCCTATGCAGCGACCACCATGCCCGTATCTCCAGGCTCTTCCGACGCACCAAATTCGCGCCACCGCGCCATGAGCCACAACACGGACACTACGACCAGTGCCGCCATACACGCCACGACAGGCCAGCCCGTCAAATTTGCCCAGCCGAAAAAGCCGGGTCCCACAGTCAATACAATCGCTACCATTGTCCCCAAGCGCCCTATTTCTGACCAGGGCACCCACCATTGTCGCTCAGACAGCGCACCCAAATTCACCAGCGCCATAAAAAGGAATACCGCTCCGCCAAATTTGCGCAATAAAATCATCCAGTTCCCCGGATCCATAAAAGGCTCCAGGCCCTCACCAGCAATCCGCATCTCACCAGCCGCCTTTAAATACCCCAATGTAATAAAGAAAACGACCACAAAGTGGAGTAACACATAAGCGCTCATCCCCTTGGGTGGCGTTGCATTGAACTTGCTATACCCCTCCCTGCGTGTTTCGGGCACAAAGTCATCCGGCACTTCCATTCCTTCCGGCACCCAGGCAGGTGCCTCAAAAGGTAGTCGTAACTTGTCAGTCCACTTCGGTGCCAGCCACGCAGTCTTCGCCAGCTTCACGCCATAATGAATCTGTGCCCATACCGGATTCCAGCTTTTCAGCGGGGTAACAATGCCATACTCCGGTTCTTCTTCCTCCGGCTGGTACGTGCCGAACATGCGGTCCCAGACAATAAATACACCCGCATGATTCTTGTCAACATACTTGGGCTCACGACCATGGTGCACCCTATGGTGGGATGGCGTATTCATAATCCATTCAAGGGGCCCCAGACGCTTGACCAGACGGGTATGAATCCAGAACTGGTAAATGGTGTTCAGTGCTGCACAGGTCCCAAACACGGCCGGGGGAAAACCCAGAAGGGCAAGGGGCAGGGAGAACCAGCTAAAAAATACCGGTTGAAAAACACCCTGACGCAAGGCTACGGAAAGGTTATACTCCTCACTCTGATGGTGCGCAATGTGGGTTGCCCAGCCCCAGTTCATCTCGTGACTCATGCGGTGGGCCCAGTAATATGCGAAATCCTTGGCTATAAAACAGGTAATCCAGACCACCCAGGGGATATTTTCAAAAGAAAGCGGTCGTGCCGGACCCATATCAAAGAATCGGTACTTATCCCAGACCACGATATAGGCGATAAAGAAAATACCGCTCATGAGGATGCCGCC
>CALAXS010000013.1 GCA_937895305.1 uncultured bacterium | reverse complement strand
GTCGCAGGTTCGAATCCTGCAGGGCGCACCATTATTTTTTCATGACATACCTTGTCATGCGTCGTCATCCCCTGTAAACATTGGGGATTCGCTTTCTTGTTGGCTCTTTTTTTGGAGGGCACTTTTTCTGGCATTTTGACAGGAAATGACTCTGAAAGACATGCTTTGTTGTTTTTCGGGGGAACGTAGGGGGGAACGCAGGATCGATCATTTTGCACCTGCGCAACAATCTCATGCCCTGCAGAGTTCCCGAGTGGCAATTCGGGCAATGCATCAATACTGCCCCGTACATCCAGCAATTGTGGGTCCGTATATATGTTCGCAGTCAGTCGGGGGTCAGAGTGGCGCATAGCGGCCTGGGCGGTACGCAAGGAAACACCCGCTTTGCTAAGGTGGGTACCAAAGGTCATTCGTAAGCTATGCACGTCTACTACATGCCCCCGGTCATCCCGTTTATCAATTCCCGCAAAGACAAGATCACGATTCAGGATTTTTGACAAGGCCATCGAAACATTGAGCAGGGGAGTAGTCGGATCCAGTCGGACAGGTATAGGTGCACCATTACACCGGGCTTCACTCTGTACCGTTTCCAATCGTTCGACAAGGTGCGTTTTCAATGCCTGTGCCAGATCGTTACGCAATGGAATCTGTGCACCTCGACGTGCCTTGTCATCCTTTGCAGGAAGGTCGATGAAGGGGGTACCCTCGAAGACTACGCGTCCGATGCTAACACTTCGCAGCTCACCTACCCGTAGCCCTGTCAGTACCAGCGTTTTATAAATTAAAGCACGTTCACGGCCTTGGGATTCCAGCGTACACCGTGTCGTTTCATTCAGTTGGGCTTGCCCCTTACCCCGGTTATTGTTTAAGGCATCATGCAGTGGACGCTCTTGTGTCGCATTGAGCAAGCCGTTCAATTCATCCTCGGTCAAAGCCCTGCGAATACGACAACGATTTACCTGTTCATTCATCTTTCCGATACCCTGGAAAGGGTTCGAGCTTATCCGGGCTTCAGCCAACAACCAATTTACAAATGCAAAAGCAGCAGATCGGTAAATGTTATAGGTTCGAGGAGAAACCCCCCTTTTTATCAATTTTGACAACATACGCGATAATGCTTGGCGCGACAGGTCAGGAATCCGGTAAAAAGAGCACTCCTCGAAAATGGAGGATAGGTATTTCATTTGGGATTCAATGTGCTTCTTTGTAAGCCTTCTCCCCTCCATATACCGCCTGTAATCCTCGATGTGTTCACAGAGTGGGAGTGACTGCCAATCTGCAATGGCATCTTCCTGGGGTGTGATTATTCCAGAGCGTACTTTCTCTGCTCTGCGTTCCAGTTCCCCCAGCACGGCCCTTGCTGAATCCATACCCCGGCACTTGGTAGACGCTTCACGGATGACCCCGGACCCGTCCCGGTATCGGCACATATATGTGCCAGAATCCACCAGCACCCGCTTGCTACCATCCGCCTGAGTGACTACTTCACACTGTTTTTTCTTACCGTCCCGGCCCTTCCACTGGGCATACTCCACACCCTTGCGTTCGCTAAAAGTGGCACCCAGCGGAATTACCCGCTTGACTCGCTTCTTAAAAATGTGTCCCATAATGCATTCCCTTTTCAGTTCCGCTGTTATTCTCAACCTGATTTCATTGTTTTGTCAAGTCCTGACACTTACTGTCTATGTACAACCCGATTCTGGACCAGTATAGGCACCTTGCAATGGGGTACCCCAATCTGAAAAACCAGAACATGCACACATTGCAGACGCGTGCTAGGCTGGCGCGGTGTATTTGGTGGTTGATCCCCCCCTGTGCTGATTAGTGAAGTTAGTGAAGTTACACCTGGTTCATCATAGAAAACACTGTTTTTATAAAAGTAATAAGATCAATCTTCACTAACTTCACTAATCCTGTAAGCCGATACCAATCCAGGCGTTACAACCGCCTGTCATTCGCTTGTCCTGATAGCCAAGCGCTTTCATGCGCTGATTAACGGCACGTTCTCCAGCACAATGACCATCACAATGCTCCCGAAACGCATGATAGAGTTCGCGTTTACCACATTGAGCTTTTGACGATTCCACACATTTTTCTGCGATGAACATTTTTAGCAAATCCTCATCTTGTCGGTATGCATCAGTCTCAGCTTGAACAATTGCTGGTACAGGAGCCTCCCCGTGGGTTGCTTTCATTGCTCCCTTAACTGCCCACGCTAATATGCCGGGGGCTTCCTTTTGTAGTGCCTTCGCTAAACCAGTATCGCGCTGCTTCCCCTCAAAGGTCTGGGTGAAGGGTATCAATCGAATACGCCGCCACATGCCGTTGCTGGTGTCCCGTATAACGGGTTTGTGATTTGTACCCATCATCAGTTTGAGCTGCGGTGTAAACTCAAATGCATCCATGCGCATGAATCGTGCCCTGATTTTATCGCCACCTGTTAGAGACTTAATCAACGCTTCGTTTAGCCTGCGCCCTTCCGATGTTTCTACCGCAACAACCAATCTTGCACCTTCCAAAGCAGCCATTTCTGTGCTATGTCGGGCATTGTGCTGCATCATCAGCTCTTCGGGATTTATTTGCTGTGCATAGTCTGGTCCGAGAATGTATTGCAGGGCGCATACGAACGTACTCTTGCCGTTTGCACCTGTTCCATAAAGAATAAAAAAAGCATCCTGTGAAGTGTCCCCAGTAAGCGCATACCCACACATCCATTGGATGTAGTCGATTAGTTCCTGATCTCCATTAAAAACTTCATCCAAAAATTGAAGCCATCGTGGAGCTTCCGCATCAGGTTCATAATTCACTGGGCACAGTTTTGTAATGTAATCACTTGGTTCAGGAGCGAGCAACGCTCCAGCCTTAAGATCTATGCACCCGTTAATGCAATTCAGTTTCCAAGGTTGAGCATCCCATTCTGTGTCATCTGCATCAATAACATTCAATGCCATAGCCTGGCTTAATAATGCTTTGGTGCCCGCAGCAGACTCACAATGTTT
>CALAXS010000012.1 GCA_937895305.1 uncultured bacterium | reverse complement strand
AATGACGTGTATTTTTAAAGACAAAGATAAGTTAGATATTTTCTCTTGGATAGCAGTCTTGCCGAACTACTTTTTACCCATTTTCTGATTAAGCTGATAGACAAAGACCAGGATTTCGGCGACAGCATGATAGAGTTCGCCGGGGATCTCCATATCCACATCCAGCTTTGAAAGTATTGATACCAGATCCGGGTCTTCGTGGATATGCAGCCCATGTTCCTTAGCCAATTCGAGAATACGTTCTGCGCGCAGGCCCTTCCCTTTTGCGATGATCTTGGGCGCAGCTTCTTGTTCCATATTGTAGCGAAGTGCAACGGCACGTTTTTTATGTAGTTCATCGGCCATGATTATGCTTTCACATTCAAGTCTGCGGAACGTTGAAACATTTCGCCCATAGCAGCGGCCCTGTCCCCGTCCCAGAGTGTGGTCTGTATGTGTGTTCCGGGAAATCCCGCTTTGGACAAGGCCTGGCCCAACTCCTCTTGAATCTCCTCAATTGCAGTGACCAGCGTCTGTTCACGGACACGGAACCGGCACAGGTATTGGTCGGCTACGGTGCGGAGCATAATCCAAATCTCACCAACGTTACTCAAGTTTAAATCCAGCACGATGGTGCTGTTGTTTTTTTCAATCTGTTGTCGTGTATTGTTTGCACCAAACCAATGGACATGGGCCCAGTGAAATCCGCTGGCATAGCCCAGAGGAACTTCGAGGTACACGTAGGGTATTTCCAGACGATGAATTTGCTGGAGGGCACTCCCCTCCAGATGCTCCAGTATTTGTTCTGCTACCCGGGTAAATTGTTTGAGTTGACCTGATGCGCGGATATAGGCCAGCCAGGCCTCGTTACCCCGGAGTTGTGCGATTTCCTGACGGAGGGTATTGCTGAGGGTTTGGAGGAGGGCTTTCAGGTCGCCCCCTTTGAGTATCTGGGCCAATTGCGCTTCAACACTCCCCCGTTGTTTAATGCTGGCGAGAAATTGCTTTAGGTTGCCCGCTTCCAGCGGGGCAAGCCATTGACTGAGCAATGAGGTAAGTTGTTGCCCTAACTCGGGCGTTAAAGCACCCTGGGTCGTACCCTGATTTGCCATTTGCTGGAGGGTTTCCAGTTCTTTGCCCATGCCATTGCTGCCAAAGAAGAGGGTCAGCCATTGGCGTATGGCATCACTATTGGGTGGCATGGATGTGGGGAGGAGGCGCGTGCCGAGGGCGGCATCATTCAGACCTTTGAACTGGGGGAGCAAGGTTGCGAGAAGGGGTGTCAGCGGGTCACCCGTTGGGGCTTGCGTGGTGGTGGCATTGGCAGGTGCCTGAAAACGTAGTATGAGCTGTGGCTTGGTCTGTAGTACTTCAACCTGTACCTGTTTGCCCAAGAGGTTTTGTGCTTCCGTGCCCAGAGCAACTTTCAATGCACCCAGTTGAAGGGTTGGATTTCCATTGTCCGATTGTACTGTACTTTGAAAGACCTGGCCGATTCGCAGGCTTGCGCCATCGCTAAGCTTGGCTGTACCCAGCAGTGTGGCGGCAATTTCAGGAAGATACATCCTGCGCTCCCTTTACTCTAGGGTCTGGTGTCTTGTGAGAGGCTCAGGATGAGGCGTACTTCACCTTTTCCGATACCCAGTTCACTGGCGATTTCACCGATGGGCATTCCAGCGTGACTGTATTCAATCACATGTTGCCGTAGTTGTGCGGTGTGTTCATGGCCGTTGGTCGGGGTATTGGACATGGTTTCGGGAGGCCGATTGCCATTGGCGTTGCCCGGGATATTTAATAGTGCACGGTAGGCTTCCTGTGCGGCCTCGGGTGCTTCCTGGGGACCGGGAAGTGCTGGTTCCGGATCGGGATGGTAAGGGTCCTGGAACGTAGTGCCGGACTCATTTCCCGTTGTGAGTTGATCGATGATTTCCTTGAAACTATCCGCAGGGCTGGGGCCTGTGCTTTCATGTCCTGCTGGATTATTGGGTACGATAAAATCCAGTTTCTCTTCTTTTCGCGGTGCTTGTGCCGGGGGTGGGCTGGCTTTTGCAGCCGAGAGGTCTTCGCCCCGCCAGGTCTGTGCCGGGGATTGCGTCAAGCCGGTATTTTTTAAACGCTCTACCGATTCCGGGGGTATGGTATCTACTGCTGATATGGTACGGACAGGTGGCTTGATAACGGGCGGGGTGGTGCTCCGTTGTGCAGGTTGTGTAGTGCGGGGCTGGGGTGCTGCAGGTGCTTGCTGCATCTGGTATTTTAATCGGCTGAGATCCTGTCGTGCAGCCATTAACTCCTGGCTGAGTGCTTCCTGTTTTTCGTAGAGGCGCTCATTCTTTTCCATGCTCTGCTGCAAAATACGTTTTACGAGGGAAGTTTTCTGATCCAGTTCCCGGTTAAAGTCACGGGCCAGCGATTTTTGCTTTTGCACTACGTCACGCATGGTCTGAAAAACGAGCATGACATCTGCCATGTCGGCCCGGGTTTGCTGCCGCTGTGCATCCACTTCCTGACTGCCACGGAGGATACGCATCCAGTAGTACATGAAACAAAGGAGGAACACGAGGAAGACCCCCGCAGCCAGCATAAGCAGCGGGTAGTTTTCTTCTAGTATTTTTATGAACTCAAGCATGTATAACCATGTCCATCGAAGTCCCGGAATCTAGATCGTAATGTCCAATGTATGATCATCCGGGTCTTCAACTATTTCCTTATTTTCATTTTCATTGTATAGGGTATGAGTCGAATCGTCACTGGATTTCTTTTTTTTCTTTCGACGTCCCATAAAGGGATTTCTACGTTTTGTTTCCGTTTCCACTTCTTTATTCTTCTGGTGTGTTTCCTGAACCTCTTGCTCCAGCAAACGCTGTTGCTTATCCGTATCCTCGGCTACACGTTGCTGGGCAGCCAGAGAAGCCCTGTCGGATATCTGCTGAATGCGCTCAGCAGCAGTAATCCGGCCCAGCTCTGTTTGCGGATCTATGGGTTGCGGCAAAACAGGGTAACTCCCCTATATCAAGCCTCTTCACGTACGGCACTACGCAGTCGCTTCATGGCTGCACTGTGAATCTGGCAAATTCGTGATTCTGACACCTCCAGCACCATCCCGATTTCCTTCAGGGTCAATTCTTCATAGTAGTATAAGTTTAACACTTTTTGCTGCTGATCGGGCAAGGCAAGTATTTCCTGGACCAAACGTTCTTTTTTTTCCTGTAATTCGGCCATTTGACTGGGATTAGGGGCACTGGTATTACTGACCACATCCAGTTTTCGGGACTCGGAACTGTCTTCTGCGGGCAGAAAGTCGTCCAGGGAAAGTATTTGTGCGGTTTGTAGCTGGGCCAGTGTTTCATTGACCAGTTCTTCGGTCGTGCCCAAGTCCTCGGCTATATCCCGTGCATTGGGTTCCCGACCATGTTCATGGCGCAATTTTTCACGGGATGCAGCGACACGCCGGGCCATGGTGCGCAAGCTGCGGGGTGCCCAGTCCAGGGAACGAATTTGGTCGATAATGGCACCGCGAATACGAATGGAGGCGTAGGTGGAAAATTTGATGTCCTGCTTGTGGTCAAACTTTTCGACTGCATCCATAAGGCCGAGAACGCCCCAGCCGATGAGGTCGTCCAGTTCCACGTTTTTTGGAACATGGATGGCCATGCGCCCGGCAATGAATTTCACGGTACGCATGTAATGGATTAACAGCGTGTCCCGTGCTTCGATGTCACCTGCTTCTTTGCAGGCGGCCCATAGGGCTTTCTCATCCGTTTCAGTCAACTCAAACTCTCTATACGCTCTTCAGGGCTGATGATTTCGGTGATGCGGATACCAAACTTTTCATCCACAACAACGACATCGCCCTTGGCGACCAGCTTGTCGTTGATGAGTAGCTCGATGGGTTCATCAACCAGATGGCCTACTTCGATAATGGAGCCTGGTCCAAAGTTGAGGATCTCGCTGATGGGCAGTTCTACCCTGCCCAGGCGTGCCGTCGCCAGAAGGCGAATGTCAAGAACACGGTTGATGTTATCCTGGGAAGTAATAATAGTCGCTGCGGGTGCAGCAGCTTCTGCTTCACCAGGGCCGAAGCCACTGAGTATATCTGTCATTTCATCGCTACTCAGGGTCGCGTCCGGAATAGCTGCTTTGGATTCGGTGACGAGATCTTCAGTGACGATAGATTCCAGGTTATCGGCATAGAGCAGCACACCCCGGGAATTTAACGCTTCACCATCGGTGTAGGTGAATGTGAGGGCACCAGCACCCTCACCAAGGAAGGCATTCAGGGTATCCGCTGCGTCAACAGCGGACTCGTGAACGGTTACGTCTTCAATGGGTGCTGCATCTTTTCCACAGCGTTCCAGGAAAGAACGTGATGCGCCGTCCAGAATTTGACGGGCGAGTTCGTCCTTGCCGCCCTCAACGGAACTGCTCAAGAGATCGCCATCTTCTGTGCGCAGCAGGAGCACGAGTCCCCCCAAGCCTTCAGCCAGTGTACATTGAAAAGCCATGGGGTGGTCGTTTAACAGGGTCTTCAACAGGCCACTGTTCACATCCTGGGTTGTGCCGGGTTCCTGGGTGAAGGACTTTGAAAGCATGGCATCCAAAACGTCGAAGATACCTTTCATCAGGCTTTCTGTAATTAATGGTGCTACGGCTGGGTTCATGGTTATTTATTTACTTTCTTTAAATCCGGTCACTTGAACAGCACTGGACTCACGACGACGGCCCGGCTTGGCCAGGAATCGATCCAGTCCGCCCACACGAACATTTAATGGGGAGTAAGGTGTGCTGTCGAGTTGTACCACATCGCCAACCTGAAGGCGGGCCACATCGGCCAGAAGTAATTGGGCTTCCCCTAAAATCGCATCCACAGGAATCTTGATGTTGTATAAATGATTGGTGATGGCCTTGCGTGTAAAGACGGCCATCTCTTCGCTCATTCTGCGACTGAAGTGGTCCTGCTGCGAAATCTGGTCCAGGATGGGATTCAGGACCAGCAGGGGTATACAGAAATTCATGGTGCCCACGGTATCGCCGATATGCACTTCGTAGCCTACCAGGATCACCATTTCACTACCGGACACAAT
>CALAXS010000011.1 GCA_937895305.1 uncultured bacterium | reverse complement strand
ATATCAATAAAGCCACCATTGCCGTCGGATACGCTTTTGTAGATCACATGAAATACAACGGGAATGGTGATTTGCCCTACCGGGGTGTAGTCATCCAGATTTGCAGATTCGAAAACAACACAATCACCGGGCGCAAACTTCTGAAAACTCAAGCGATCAGCATCGGCACCGCACAGCATGCCACTTTGCCGGAACGTTTCCGATTCCAGAAAGTCCTGCATTGAATCGAAGCTCTGTCCAAAGCGGACTACAGGTTCGGCAAGGGCACTACCCGTAAAGGTAATACCGATCAAAAGTGTTGCGAAAATACGCGCTGCACCCCTCAACTTCATCATTGCTCTACTCCCTTCGCTTAACACGAGGATACTACTAAACATCTGCCTCACAAGCGGATGCGTATTGGTTTATTTTTACGCTATTGCATATCTGATGGTCCACTATACCAGAATTAAGTTATTGAGGAAAGGGCGATTTTTGTTGACAGTCTAAGGGGTAATTCCTTCGCAAACTATGAATACTGCGCATGGTTGTCTGCTGCACGAACCTGGACTGTTCTACCCTACAAGACATGAAGGTAAATGTGACTGCGTAGTTGGGGCTGTACGAACATTATTCTTTGTGTAGTGCTGCAAAGATGTATTGGGCTGCAGCAGGCCATCCAGCAGCTTCAAAGAGACGCGGGTAAATATCCATTTGTGCCATAAGGGATGCCGCACCATTATCATTTAACAGTTGAAGAACTTTTATGGTGGAGGGGCTTCCCCCATTTTTCAGGGCGCCCATGCTTTCTGCCAGTTCGGGGGGAATCATGCCGGAGCGTCGATAGGTCAGCACGCAATGAAGGCCCAATTCCAGTGCAGGTTCCCATGAACGTTCACCAGGGCGGGACAGATTCATCTGCGCCAATGCAGAGCCCTCTTTCGCATTACTGAGCAAATCAATCATACGCAGCCAAAAGATGGACTGCCAGGATCCTTGTGCCGGGTGTTGCCCCATAAAGGTACTCATAGCGCGTTCATCCCAGAATGTATCCGGGGGCCATTTCATCAATACATCCAGCAGGGGACGCATGGCTGTATTGGGCATATTTTCAGTTGTCGCATTTTCCAGATTGAAGCCATAGATACGGGACCAAAAGAGTATCTTTGCCCAAAGCGTACTGGGGGTGGATGGGGAAAGCATTTTACTCCACAGTGCAATCGCATTTTGCAGGTGTCCCTGTCCCCGATAGAATTCGGCGACTTCGTCCATTAGAAACACATCACTCGGTGCACCCTGCATTGTACTTTCATATCGCTGCAATGCCATGCGGTAAGCCTGATCAGCTTCTTGTATTTTATTTTCATTCCTGAGCATGCGCGCGCGGAACCGATGGGTCTCTGCGGTGTGTTGTTGAATGGTGTTGAATATAGCCCAGCCTGCTGCCGGGTCCTCACGGTGGCGTATACAGGCGATGCGGGCAAGCACAGCGGGTTCATTGGAAATCGGGGTCTCATCCTGTAGCAGTGTCATTTGCGCTTGATGGAAACTGTGGTTCGTATAAAAGAGATCGGCCTGAAGGGTATTCCAGGCGACCTGCCTGGTACTGCGTTCGTTCCAGAGGTGGTGTAATTCGCCGAAGAGTTCCTGACGACCCAGTTCTGCTGCGGCATGGGCAGCCATGATACTGATGGGTTCATTGTCTTGAAAGACAGCCTTCGCCTCTTCAATAGAATCCAGGAGTGAGGAGTAATCTTTAGAAGCAGCACTGGCTTTGGTGACCAGGGTATTCCAGCGCGTTATCCTCTTGGTCCCCCGGTCCAGGGGGCGGCCCTGACGGACCAGTACCATAACCTCTTCTGCAGGACGGGTTTCCAGTGCTTCTGTTGCCTGCTTAAAATAGGTATCTGCTTTTCGCTTGCGACGCAGACGGCGCATAGCAATAAAGGAGCGCCATGCGAAGAATATCCCGAAAATGATCGCTATAATAATGACGGGCAAACCATAGCGGCGAATTAAGCGTAGCACCCAAAGGGCCGTGAGTATGGCCGCGTCCCGCAAACTCCATTGTCGATCAAATGGAGAGCCTACCGAGTAATTATCGAACCAGCGGGTAATATCTCTGCCGTTGACATGGACGGCTACCAGATAATCAAAGTAGTTTTCGACAACAATACCATGGGGGCTGCCAAATCCGATTATCAGCATAGACGTTTCCGGTACTGCAATGGCTATCATGCAATCTTTTTCGTCGGGGTTTTTTCCGGGCACACCAGTATAAACATCGGTCGGCTCGCCCTCTGCATTGCAAAGGAAAAAGTTGAGTGCCGTACCCGGCCCCAGTTTCCCCAGTTCTACGGTGTCGCCGGGCAACAGGGGGAAAGCACCCTCTCTTTGGAATTCTGTATTTTTGGCACCACGAACAAAGGATTGGTAATCCATGCGTGGCCTCATTTCCGGAAAGACCATTTGCGGATAGCCTTCATCAACACCTGTTCCCATATAGTTAATCCCGAGCCCCATGGGGGGGCCCGCCTTGGCCGCAATAAAGTGAACGCGAACGTCGGTTTCTTCTGATAGCACCAACTGGGTAGGGTCTACAAAGAATACAGAAAGTGTGGCGGGAATTTTTTGGACTTCTTCCAGATTCCGGGCTGCTTCAGAAATTTCAGTCATGTAGTCTTTTACAAAACTGGTGCCTGAACCGATTTTATCCCAGGCCTGGGTAGGGGCTGCTGTGGGCAGGGTGGATGCCACAGGGGCAGATTGCGCGTAAGCCAGACTGAGGAGGGGTAGCACCAGAACCCAGACAAAACGAAACTGGAGTGACCTTCTTTTAAGGCCACACCTGATACTATTCCTTATATGGATAGCCCATTTACCCATTGAATCCTCCGCTGAACCTCAACCGCGCAAGAAAGTGAGTCTATGGTATTTTTGTTCTGATTGCCAGCTTTATATTATTACGTTGATTCAGGTTACTCTCTATTAGTCGCTCTTATATAAAAAGTGCCCCTCCCGGTATGGGAAGGGCACTTTGGTAATTGTGAGGCAGGGTCTAGGCTTTGGGGCGACGGTCGTAGGGCGCTTCGAGGCTCCAGCCGTTCTGGTATTCGCGGTTGGCCCAGGCGTTGGCTTGTGCTGCGACCTCCTTGTTCTTTCCGCCGAACTGCTGATTCTCTTTATCCCAGTACAACTTCTCGCCGACCTTGTAAGCTGTGGTACCCATGTGGCAGACCTTGGAGGTCTGCTCGATGACTTCCACTTTGCAGATGGGATCTTTGCGGTCGCGTACACAGTCGCAGAAATTCTGCCAGTGAGGTTCGTTGAGCAGGGACTTGGGTCCGGTCTGGAGCTCTTCGCAGCCACCGTTATTCTCAACGGAGTAGACCTGATATCCACCGCGGTCTACACGCAGGGTTCCGAGGGTGCCGTGGAAGAGGATACCATGGCTCTGGTAGCCTTCGGGCAGGTACTGGCTCCATACGCGGTTGCCGAAGCTGAGAATATAGTCGTCGAATTCCCAAAGGGTTTCGAGGGTGTCCGGTGTGGTTCTGTTATCTTCCAGAACAAACTTGTTGCCCTGACAGGTCACGCTCAAGGGATCCTGGTCCAGACCACCCATACCCCAGAGAGCGATGTCGATGAGGTGGGCACCCCAGTCGGTAATCTTGCCACCGGAGTAATCGAGGAACCAACGGAAGTTGTAAATCCAGCGGTTGGTGTTGAAGGGTTGGTGCTCAGTCCAGCCCTGGTGAAAGTCCCAGTCGCACCCTTTGGCTGCGTATGTGGCAAGGTCATCATCGCCCATGCCAATGCTCTCGATGGGATCTTTGTCATGGATGTAGGTCTCAACGCGAGACACTTTACCAATGTGACCGCTCTTTACGAGTTCAACGGCTTCCTGGAAGTGGATTCCACTACGTTGCATGTTCCCGGCCTGGAAGACAATTTTATTACGGCGTACACCGTCAATCATGGCCTTGCCTTCGGCAATGGTGGTTGCTGCAGGTTTTTCGCAGTAGACATCTTTACCCGCGTCAGCAGCGTGGAGGGTGCAAAGGCAGTGCCAATGGTCGGGGGTAGCGATGACGACTGCGTCCACATCTTTGTTTTCGATGATTTCGCGGAAGTCGTGGTGTTTGGTGGCCGCTTTGTTCTTGTAGGTGGCCATTTGCATACCGCGATCGAGGTTGGCAGGCCAAAGGTCGCAAAGGGCAACGGGTAGCATATCGTCACGTTTCATGACGAAACCAAGGTCAGCACGGCCCATACCACCGAGGCCGATGTGGCCGGTACGGATGATTTCATTTGCACCGAGTACGCTGGCGGGTAAGATGTTTTTTGCTATGGAACCCGCACTGGCGGTCTTGACACCAGCCATGCCTGCTGCTGCACCCGCTACCGTGGCACTCTTTTTCATGAAATTACGACGGCTCACAGCATCCTGCTGTTGCTTTTTATCCATCGACATAGTTTGTTCTCCCTGATTATTTCTCGTGTGGGTCTTTTTGAACCCTGCCCTTATGGTCTTCTGACTATGGTACAAAACTGGTGCTGTATATGCAACGA
>CALAXS010000010.1 GCA_937895305.1 uncultured bacterium | reverse complement strand
GACGATTGGATTGACGGAGCATTTGAAGAATCCGTCGTTGACGAATATCGGTACGTATTTTGATACGTATTATGTGCCGAATAATATGGCGGTGTTTATTTCAGGGGATATCAATATAGAGAAGACCATAGCAACTATCGACCAGTATTTTTCAGGGATGGTACCGAAGGATGTGCCTGCGTTGCCGGCGTGGAAGGAGGCGCCGTTGAATGGGCGGGAGTATGTGGAGTGTACGTATGAGGGTGAGGAGTATGTGATGTTGGCTTTCCGTACGGCGGAAAAGAGCCATAAGGATGCGGATGCGCTGCGCCTCATTGATATGATTTTGGATAATGCGACGGCGGGGCTGATTAATCTGAATCTGAATCAGGCGCAGAAGGTGCGTCAGGCGGGGAGTTATCCTGCGCCGAATAATGATTATGGTGCGCAGTATTTGTATGGGGTACCCAAGGAGGGTCAGTCGTTGGAGGAAGTGGAGGCGTTGTTGCTGGAGCAGCTGGAATTGATTAAGACGGGCGAATTTGATGACTGGATTCTTCAGGCGATTGTGAATGATTTCAAGAAGAATCAGAAAGCGGGGTTGGAGTCGGATGATGCGCGTGTAGCGGCCATGCGTGATTCGTGGTTGGGCTATTCATCGTGGAAGGATGCGGTGAATCTGATTAAGCGAATGGAGACGGTGAAGAAGAAGGATATTGTGCGGGTCGCGAATACGTATTTTGGAGATGATTATGTGGCGGGGTATCGTAAGGATGCGCCCCATGTCGTGCCTGATTTTGCGAAGCCGGAGTTGGCGAAGATTGAGATTGATCCGCGTCGTTCATCGCCTTTTGCGGGCGAGATCATGGGGATGCCCTTTGAACCGATAGCGCCGTCTTTTGTGAATCCTGAAACGGATTATACGGTGGTGAAAGATGGCCTTGGCGTGGAGCTGTATTATGTGCCCAATCCTGTCAATGACATTTTCTCGTTCAGCATTTCGGTGGATAAGGGGACGCGCCATGATAATCGGTTGAACATGGCGGCGCAGTTGCTGGACAAGTCGGGCACGGCGAATTTCAGTGCGGAGGATTTACAGAAGGAGTGGTATAAGCTGGGGACGGGCTTTGGAATCGGGTCTGGAGATAACTCGACGACCATTACGTTGACGGGGCTGGATGAGAATTTCGGAGCATCGCTGGCGTTGTTGATGGAGTTACTTACTGCGCCTGAAGTGGATGATGCGGTGTTGGAGGAATTGAAGAAGATTATTCTGGTTAGTCGTGAGGATGCCATGAAGCAGATAGAGAGTATCTCGCAGGCATTGTATAACTATAATCGTTATGGCGCAGCGTCGCCGTTTCTGACTATGTTGTCGACAGAGGCGGTGCAGGGGATGGATAAGGCGACATTGTTTGGGCTCATCGGTGAACTGTTGGGCTATGAGCAGACGATTTCGTATACGGGCTCGCTGTCGCTGGAGGCGGTGCAGGCGACGTTGAAGGAACATCATGCAGTTACTGCGCCGTTGAAGGCGACCCCGGAATATGTGCGGTTAAGTGCGCGGGATGTGGAAGCGTCGGAGATATATTTCTTTGACAAGGAGTCGGCGCAGGCCCATGTGCGTATAGAGTTTGGCACGTCGGAAGTGGATGAAGCGCGGAACCCGGAAGTGCAGTTGTTTAATAATTATTTTTCGGGGGGTATGGCCGGGCTGGTGTTCCAGGAATTGCGTGAAGCGCGTGCATTGGCCTATTCGGCGGGAGCGCGGTATCTGGAAGGGGGCCGTGTGGGTGATGAGGATTTGATGCTGGGGGTTATCCAGACACAGAATGACAAGACGAATGAGGCACTGGAGGCGTTTATCGAATTGTATGATGCCATGCCGGAGTCGGATCAGCGTTTTGAGGTGGCGAAGCAATCTATCCTGAGCCAGTATCGTACAGCGAAGATCGGATTCCGTGGTGTGAGTGGTGCAGTGCGTTCGTGGGAGGAACTGGGACTGGCACCGGACCCGCGCAAGTCGCGGTATGAACGTGTACAGGCTGCGACGATGGCGGATATGCTGGGGTTCCAGCAGACTGTGGTCAAGAATCAGCCGAAGCTTATTTCTATTGTGGGGGATAAGTCGAAGATTGATGTGGCGCGTCTTGGCAAGATTGGGCCTGTGCAGGAATTGAGTATTGCTGATATTTTTGCGGAGTAGTCAGATTGATATTGACTGAGATCGTTTCGCACAAGCGTTTGCCTCGTCGGTGGAGTCTCCTGAAAAGAAGGAAACTTTTCGTCATTGTTGATTATATGTAGTTAGTGCTTTGTTTATGTTCTATCGGAGGAAAATCTATAGCCTCTTGTCATTCCTAACTGCGAAGGCAGGAATCTCCGCGTCAGCATGCTTAGCCCATGTCGGGACTAAAGTTGTCGTATTTCGATAGAATGTGTCCGCTTTCTGGAGCAGTGCTCCTGGGTATGTATTCCCACGCAGAGCATGGGAACGAGTCACTTTCTGAAACTGATTTCCCGCGTAGCGGGTTCGTACTCACAATGACACACTTTTAAGGGCAATGATGAATTTTGTTCGGGCCAATCGTGTCAGAATATGTTGAAGGAACCATCCTATGTCTGCTGGTGCAGTCGTACTCTTGAGTGGTGGGCTGGACTCTTCGGTCCTGCTCCACTACGTTGTAAATACTTTGGCCCATGACCCGGTACATGCGCTGAGTTTTAATTATGGTCAACGGCATAGCCGTGAACTGGATTGTGCTGCATATCAGGCAGGGGTTGCGGGGGTGGCTTCCCATAAGTGCATGGACATTGGTTTCATGGGGGCGTTTTTGCAGGCGGGTTCTGCGTTGATTGAGGGGGGTGATGCGGTGCCTGATTTGGTGGCGCTGGATGTGGAGGCGCGAACGCAGCCACCTACCTACGTGCCGAATCGCAACATGATGTTGCTCTCCATGGCTGCTGCGTATGCGGAGACCTTGGGTATTTCGCATGTGTATTATGGTGCGCAGGCGCAGGATGAGTATGGGTATTGGGATTGCACGGCGCAGTTTCTGGAGCGGATGAACGGGGTGCTTGCTTTGAACCGGAAAGATGCGGTCACGGTGTATGCGCCTTTTGTGGCGCGGTCGAAGGCGGAGACCTTGCGGGTGGGTCTGGAACTGGGGGTGGACTTTGCCCATACGTGGAGTTGTTATCGCGGGTTGGATGTAGCGTGTGGAACGTGTCCTACGTGTATCGAGCGACTGCATGCTTTTCGTGACTGTGCAAGCACGGACCCGTTGCCTTATGCGTAATATAGAGCTTAAGGCGCGGTTGTTGGACCTGGAGCATGGGGTGGAGATCTGCGAGGCGTTGGGTGCCCTTGCGCAGGGGGACATCCATCAGATTGATACTTATTTCGGGGTTGAAAGGGGGCGTCTTAAGTTGCGCGAGGCGGATCCGGGACACACGGAACTCATCTATTATGAACGGGCGGATACGGTGGGCCCCAAGGGATGTGATTATTTGCTGTATCCTGTTGATGGCGGGATTAAGGAATTTCTTGGCGCAGCGTTGGGGATTGTGGCCCATGTGGATAAGGTACGTACGCTATATCTCTGGAAGAATGTACGGATACATCTGGATCGTGTGGCGGGTCTTGGTGATTTTATTGAGTTTGAGGCGGTCCTGGATGGGGCGCATGATGATGAGGATGGCCAGGCGAAACTGGATTATCTTCTGGCGCAGTTTGGGATTACGGCGGAACAGCATGTGGCGTGTTCCTATCTTGACCTTAGCCTGAACCATGATTAACTTGCTATACTGTGGCAGGTTTTGTAGAAACACGCTATGATGTGGGGCTTAAGAGGTTTGGAAATATTGCATGAG
>CALAXS010000009.1 GCA_937895305.1 uncultured bacterium | reverse complement strand
CCCCATAACAATCCGGGGTATGCCAAGGTACCCGCAACGAATTTGCATCATCATAGACCCGCTGATTACTGCTCTTTTTCTGGCCATACAACATATCGCCAATAAAACTTCGCACCGTAGACTTGCCCTGCTCATTGGGTCCCAGAATCACCTGAAGGCCCGGCGCAAACTCCAGCGACTTTCCCGAAAACTTACCATAGCCATCTACCGATATTCGCTTGATCTTCATGACTGCACCCCCTCCAACCCCTGGATCGGCAACTCCCGATCACGATACGCCGATACCCCCAATGCACGCGCATGGGTCAGCATGTCCCGCTTCTCCTCATCCGGCGCATCCTTAATCTCACTATTGATACGCCGCACAAACATCCCCAGGCTCGTGTTTTCCAATGCCAGCGCATCATAATCCTCTGGAGGCAACGTCTCATCCACCAACACCAGATGTATAAACTGATTCGCAACCGCATCCTTGCTCGCTTGCATGGACTCATAAATCGTCGAAGCGCACGTTCCCGTCAACGTGACCTTGCAAATATGCCCCACGCTCTTGTCCGCGGCCAGCCCACGCAACGCCTCCACCAACTGCTGCGAATGATCCAGGGCACTGCAATCCAGTGTATGGCTGCTATACAACGTCTGATTCACAGGCACCGGACGTACCGTCACCTCCGGCTGCTCACCCTCCGTATCAATTTCCACCTCCAGATAATGCCGCGCCCCCGTCTCATTAAAGCCATGCCCCTCAGGCGTACCCGAATAGTACATCACCGTATCAAAACTACCCTGAATTGGCGTTACCGAATGGAAATGACCCAACGCCACATAATGCAGCCCCGCCTGCGCCAACGCGCCCCCATCAAAGGGCGCATAACTATGCTTGCCCTCCGGCTGATGTCCCCGCTCCGACCCATGACCCAACGCTACATGCACCCGCCCATCTTCCTCCACCTGCAATGCCTCAAAAGGATTTCGTGAAATCTCTATCCCGTCAAAGGCAAAGCCATGGACCGTCAACGGAACATGCTGCAAGGCATGACTATCCCATTCCGGCTTATCAAAGATATAGACATTCGCAGGCCACGATGCTGTTGCATACGGCGACAGCTGCACAAAAGGATCATGATTTCCAGGCGCAATAAACACCGGGATAGGACGCAACATCTCAAACACCTCCTTCAAAAACGCCACCGTGTCCCGACTCACCCGCTCCTGCTCAAACAAATCCCCTGCAATCAACACCCCATCCGCAGGCCATGCCTTCGCCCGCTTCATGATCTTCAAGAACACATCCCGCAAGGCCTGCCGTCTTTGATTGCCAAAACCTGCAGGAAAACCCGCCGCCGCAAAAGAAGCATCCAAATGTATATCGGCTGTATGTATCAGTTTCATAAAAGGTGGAAACACCGTCCTCAAACGTTCTGCGCTGGTGCCAAGCAATGAACGTCCCTAGTGTGACAAAACAGAACACAAAAATCCAGCTAAAACCCCATATATGGTGGAGGAAATTATGGACGCATGCTACGCATCGTAGGTTATTGCCTACCCACCAAACGCGTACAAATACTCCATACCCCGTACATAAATTACCCCATCCCTAATCGCGGGCGTGCCATGCACCTTCTCTCCCAAGTCCAGCCGCGACAATTCCTTCAATGAATCCCCTGCTTCAAGCACCACCAACACCCCCTTCACCGAAATGATATACACCTTTCCATCCCCTGCCACAGGTGACGCGCAATACTGCCCCATCACGCCCAGCTTCTCCCGAAACAGCACCTCGCCTGTGTCCGCCTTCAGGCACGACAGCTTGCCCCCATTCTGCACCAGATACAATCGACCCCGATATAACAGTGGCGACGGTATCTCCGAGATGCCCTCATTGGTCTGCCATGCAACATGGTCCATCCGCGCATTCCGCGTCGCCCCCGGCTTTATAGCCAACAACACAGGCTGATCACGATTGATAAAGGTCTTCATTTCCTCATCCCAATCCGACTTCGAAATCACCCCGTCCCCGTCATTATCAAACATCTCCAGCAGATTATCCGGCCTTTTTTCAAGATACGCATACCCCGGATTATCCTTCGCTAAATCAGGCCGGAACGGAATCACAAATCCATTATCCATCTCACTTCGCTGAATCACCCCGTCCCCATCCCCATCGAAGTCGGTAATAACAATGTCCCACATCTTGTCCCCGTTCCACGTGGGTTCACCCCGACCTGCCAACGCCGACGAACTCGCAATGAGCAAGCCATCCCCAATAATCGGTACCCCCACCGTCTCCTCCGGCATACCATTGGCCCACCACAAGGCATCCCCCGTCTTCGGATCATAAGACGCCAAACGGCCTGCACCCAGTATCACCAACTCCTCCCCCAATTCATGCTTCCAAATCGACGGCGTAGACCACCCCGACTTCACATAACTCCGCGACGTCTCCCAACGCTGCTCCCCCGTCTTGCAATCCAGCGCGACCACCCGCGATTTGCCTTGATTGTCATCCAGCACCTGAATCAAGGTGTCCCTATACAGAATAGGCGACGTCGCCATGCCATAACTGTTCTTCGGTGGCTTAATTACCTCCTCCCACACCAATGCTCCATCATGGTCAAAACAAAGCAACCCATTCGTACCAAAATATACATAGACCCGCTCCCCATCCACCACAGGCGTAGGTGCCGCTGGATTACTCATGGGGTGATAGCGCACACGTGCCTTCGCCTTAATTTCCTTACGCCAGATTTCACGGCCATCCACCGCACTCAGGCACAGTACATACAGCGCATTATCCTCTCTCGGCTCAAAACCCGTCATAAAAATCCTGTTCCCCCACAACACAGGCGACGAATTCCCCTCCGGCACCGCCACCTTCCACCGCAACACCTCCTCACGCGACATATCGCCCGGCAACGCTGCACCCTCCATCACCCCCTGCCCATTCGGTCCCCGAAACTGATTCCACTCCACCGCCGAAGCACCACCAACAATCCCCAACCCAATAAGACAGATCACCACGACACTACGCCAGAATTCACACATTCTCATCTCTCCTCATTCATGCTACACCGTACACGATGATGCACCACACCTGTCATTCCCAACTCGATTGGGAATCCCCCAAACGGTATCCAATTAGCTAGTCGAATTTTAGACGAAACTGCACCCTTCCTCTCGGTGGCTATAAAAGTATTCCTCATCCAGCACCGCTCCGTGCCCCAATCCAGATATTTCGGGTTGTATCTGTATTTTTAAAA
>CALAXS010000008.1 GCA_937895305.1 uncultured bacterium | reverse complement strand
TTTTTTCCTATCCTGTCATTCCCGCGGCGGCGGGAATCACCGCGTCAACATGCTTAGCCAAAGTTGGGACTGATGCAGTAGCATTACCTGACGAAGCACTTGTTTTCCGAGGCAGAGCCACGGGATATGCATTCCCACGCAGAGCATGGGAACGAGGCTCCAAACTCATTTACTAACCTACATCTTCTCTTTCAGAAACTGGCCTGTATACGATTTCTTGGACTTGGCGATTTTTGCAGGGGGACCGGTGGCGATGATTTTACCACCTTTGTCGCCCCCTTCGGGACCGAGGTCGATAATCCAGTCAGCAGTCTTTATCACGTCGAGGTTATGCTCGATGACGATGACCGTGTTGCCATGGTCCGTGAGACGGTGGAGGACCTTGAGGAGACGATCCACGTCGGCAGCATGGAGACCCGTGGTGGGTTCGTCGAGAATATACAGCGTGCGCCCGGTCTGGCGCTTGGCGAGTTCGGTGGCAAGCTTCACGCGCTGGGCCTCGCCACCGGACAGGGTGGTCGCGGCCTGTCCCAGCTTGATGTAGCCGAGACCCACGTCGTTCAGCGTCACCAGCGGTCGCGAGATAACGGGGATAGCCTTGAAGAATTCGCCCGCGTCCTCCACGGTCATGCCCAGCACTTCGGCGATGTTCTTGCCCTTGTAGCGAATCTCCAGGGTGTCGCGGTTATAGCGCGCGCCGTGGCATTCATCGCAGGGCACATAGACGTCGGGCAGGAAATGCATCTCAATGGTGATGAGGCCGTTGCCCTCGCATTCTTCGCAGCGACCACCCTTCACGTTGAAACTGAAGCGACCGGGCTTATAACCCCGTGCACGGGCCTCGGCGGTCTTGGTAAAGAGTTCGCGGATGGGCGAGAAGAGTCCGGTATAGGTCGCGGGATTAGAACGGGGTGTACGCCCGATGGGGGATTGGTCGATGTCGATAATCTTGTCGATGTGCTCCAGCCCCTCGATGGCTTTGTGTTTCCCGGCCCGTTTCTTGGTGGAGTCGTGGAGCTGTTTCATCACGGCTGGATAGAGGGTCTCGTTTATGAGGCTGGATTTACCGGAACCCGACACGCCTGTAATGCAGGTAAAAATGCCCAGGGGAATTTCCGCAGTCACCTTTTTCAGGTTGTTCAGTTCCGCGCCACGAATGGTGATGAACTTTTCATTGGGCTCGCGGATCTCATCCGGCTGGTGAATCTGTTTCGCACCGGACAGGTATTGACCCGTTACGGAATTCTTGTTCTTGATGATTTGGGCCGGAGTCCCTTCGGCCACAATCTGGCCACCATGTACCCCGGCACCGGGACCCAGGTCGAGGACGTAGTCCGCCATGCGGATGGTGTCTTCGTCGTGTTCCACCACGATAACCGTGTTGCCCAAATCACGGAGTCGTTCCAGCGTCGCGATGAGTTTGGCGTTGTCGCGCTGATGGAGGCCGATGCTCGGTTCGTCGAGGATATAGACCACACCCACGAGGCCAGAGCCAATCTGCGTCGCAAGTCGTATTCGCTGGGACTCACCACCAGAGAGGGTGCCTGCATGTCGGTCCAGGGAAAGGTAGTTGAGACCCACACTGACGAGGAAGCCGAGGCGTTCCTGAATTTCTTTCAGAATTCGCTCGGCAATGAGCATCTTCTGTTTGCCGAGCTTCAGCTTTTCTGCGAAGGTATAGGCCTCACCAATGGACATGCCCGTCACATCCATGATGGTCTTGTTGTTGACCTTCACTGCACATGATTCTGGACGTAGTCGTGACCCCATACATTTTGTACAGGTGCGGGTAGCCATGAAATCGCCAATCATGTCGCGCGCACGATTGGAATCCGTCTCGCGATAGCGTCGTTCCAGGTTGGGAATTACCCCTTCGAAGGGCTTGGTCATTTCGTGACTCATGCGCTTGCTTTTGATGGTAAAGTTGATGATTTCATCACCGGAACCATAGAGCACTTTTTCCCTGAACCATTCGGGGCATTGACTCCAGGGGGTGTGGACATCGATCTTGTAGTGATTACACAGGCCCTTCAAAGCCTGGCGGTACCAGCCGTCCAGTAATCGTCGCATACTCCAGGGCTTGATAGCCCCATCGTAAATGGATATGGAGGTATCGGGCACTACGAGTTCCGGTTCCACTTCCATAACATCACCCAGGCCCGTGCAATGGGGGCATGCACCATGGGGATTGTTGAAGGAGAACATGCGCGGTTCCAGTTCTTCGAAGGCGATGCCGCAATCCACACAGGCCAGGTCTTCACTCTGGAGCATTTCCGTGGCATTCTTGCCCGGCTCCTGATACCAGATGCGAAGGAGACCCTTGCCCAGCTTGAGTGACATTTCGACGGAGTCGGTGAGGCGACGCTTCAGGCCGTCCTTCACCACGAGACGGTCCACCACCACATCGATGTCGTGCTTTACATAGCGCTCCATCTTGATTTTGTCATCCACCTGATAAAATTCACCATCCACACGGACCCGCACATAGCCCTGCTGCTTTACGTCCTGCAATGCTTTCTGGTACGTGCCCTTGCGTTGACGCACGATAGGCGCGAGCAATTGAATCTTGGTCTTGTCCGGGAATTTGAGTATGGAATCGACGATGCTCTGCGGGGTCTGGGATTTGATGACCTTACCGCATTTGTAACAGTGGGGCGTGCCCACCCGCGCAAAGAGCAAACGCAGGTAATCATAGATTTCGGTGACGGTACCCACGGTAGAGCGGGGATTACGGTGGGTGGTCTTCTGCTCGATGGAGATGGCAGGACTCAACCCTTCGATAGAGTCCACGTCCGGCTTGTCCATCTGGTCCAGGAACTGACGGGCATAGGCGGAAAGGCTTTCCACATAGCGACGTTGCCCCTCAGCATAGATGGTGTCGAAGGCGAGGCTGGATTTACCGGAACCACTCAGCCCGGTAATGACCACCAGCTTGTCGCGCGGGATTTCCACGTTAAGGTTTTGGAGATTATGTTCGCGGGCGCCCTTGATAGCAATGCAGTTGTTGCTCTTGGCGGATTTTCTTGGCATGATGTTCAGGACCCTTGGGGTTTGGCGTATGAACGCCTATGATAAACCGTGGCAATCAGACACCTCAACATTTTTTCAGTGGAACGCATATCCCGGGGCTCTGCCCCGGAAAACAGATTTGTTCGACTGGTAATGCCAAGACCTCTGTCCCAACATCAGTCAAGCATGCTCAAGCGGTGATTCCCGTCTTGCACAGTTAGGATGACAAGGATAGAAATGGATCGCAATAATATGTTCAAAAAAGTGCTAATCAGTTTATGCGTTATGCTGCTATGTGCAGCAACCCAGGCCGCACAGCCCAATGTGGTGTTTATTCTGGCGGATGATATGGGGGTGGGTGACATTCAGGCCCTGTATCCGGAGGGTAAGATTAAAACGCCCCATCTGGACAGCCTTGCAGAAGGTGGTATGCGTTTTACGGATATGCATACGGGTTCGGCGGTGTGCACCCCCACGCGGTATACCCTCCTTACTGGTCGTTTTGCCTGGCGTACCCACTTGCAGGAAGGGGTGATGTGGGGCGCGAGCCAGCCCTTGATAGCGGAAAACAGACTCACCGTGGCGGATGTCTTTAAAGAGGCGGGGTACAACACCGCCTGTGTGGGCAAGTGGCACCTGGGCCTGGGCTGGGGTAAGCTGGAGGGCGACGCGGAAACAGTGGAGAACATTGACCATGAAGCCGCAATTACCGGGGGACCCAATGCACTGGGCTTTGATTATTTCTATGGCATCCCCGCGTCCCTGGATATGCAGCCCTATGTCTATGTGGTCAATGACCGGGTGGAAGCACTACCCACAGCAACGACCGGGGGCATGAACGGGAAGGCCTTTTATCGTGCCGGCCCCATGCAGCCGGATTTTGACCACGAGCAGACCTTGCCCGTACTGAAAGAGAAAGCCATCGAATGGTTACAGGGTCAGGAAAAAGAAGAAGTACCTTTCTTTCTCTATTTTCCGCTGCCTGCACCCCATACGCCTATCCTGCCCACCAAAGAATTTCAGGGCAAGAGTGGCGTAAATGAATATGGTGATTTTGTGATGCAGGTGGATGCGCTGGTGGGGGATGTGGTGAAGACCCTGAAAGCCACAGGAAAGTTTGAGAATACCCTGTTTATCTTTTCCACCGACAATGGTTGCTCCCCTATGGCGAACTTTAAGGAAATGAAGGAGAAGAATCATTTACCCAGTGGCCCGTATCGTGGGCATAAGGCGGATATCTTTGAAGGGGGCCACCGCGTGCCCTTCATCGTCCATTGGCCGGGGGTAGTAGAAGCGGGCGCAGAATCCAAACAGATTCTGACCCAGGCAGATTTTCTGGCGACCATGGCTGAATTGGTGGGCCAGGCTGTACCCGACAATGCAAGTGAAGACAGCCTGTCTTTTCTCGCGGCCTTAAAAGGCAACGACGATGCGCCCATTCATGAGGCGGTGGTCCATCATTCCATCAATGGTTCCTTCGCCCTACGTCAGGGGAAATGGAAGCTGGCCTTTTGTCCCGGTTCTGGCGGGTGGAGCGCACCCAAACCCAAGGACGCCAGGAAACAGGGCTTACCGGAGTTTCAGCTTTATAACCTGGAAGAAGACCCCGGTGAAACACACAACTACTACGGCAAGCACCCCGATGTCATCGAGGCCATGTACCAACGCATGAGCAACTACATTGACCATGGACGAAGCACGCCCGGTGCACGCCAACCCAATGATGTAGTGGTGAAGCTGATTAAGTAAGGGGAGAGGGAGACAGATTGCAGGCGGGAAGCCCCGATTGATAGCTACAAACCATGAATTTGGAAAGGTAGTCGTAATTCATGGGTAGTCCGCCACTTTGACTGGTTAGTCTGTAGTGATGACACGGAGATCCTTGCCTTCGCGGGGAAGACAACATAGTGGTGGTCTGCACTCCCCCTCGTTCCCATGCTCTGCCCCCCCTCGTTCCCATGCTCTGCGTGGGAATGCATACGTGTCCACTCCTGCGGACATTAAAGCTGAGCAAACCTAGTCGCCTGCACTCTCCCTGGGCACTCCGTGCTGCGCCAGGTAATCGTAGAGCACGATGCCGTAGGCAGTAGCCACGTTGATGGAGTTCTTGTAGCCGAACATGGGAATCTTGAGCACGTGGTCGCAGCGTTTGATGTTGCGCGCGTGAATGCCCGTCACCTCGTTGCCCATAACAATCGCCACTTCTTCGGGCCAATCGAAATCGCCCATGGTTTTGGCATCGTCGGTCACTTCAATCCCCACGATGGGAATGCCCTCGGCCTGTAGCCCTTTCAACGCGTCCTTGGTCCGCTCGTAATAGGTCCACGGCACATAGGCGAATGCACCCAGCGCGGTCTTCTCCAGTTTCTTGTGGGGCGGATGGGCCGTCATCCCGCAGAGATGGATGTGGGCCACAGCCCCTGCGTCCGAGGTGCGAAATATAGACCCCACGTTAAAGGCACTACGCACATTGTCCACCACGATGTGAATCCTGGACCGCGGTATTGGCTCCAGCGATTCTACATCCACTGCTGCGTAGTGCGGTTCCAGTTCAGGCATGGACAGGGGTTCTTTACTCAACTTATTTTTCCTTCAGGTACGCGCCGTATTTCCGATAAAGGCCGCGAAACTGGTGGTAGGTCAGGCCCAGGGTGTCGGCTGCTTTTTTCTGATTATACCGCGCCTGCTTCATGGCGCGCTGCAACAGCGCAATCTCGTAGGCTTCCACCGCTTCATTAAAGGGTTGGTCGGTTTTTACTACAGGGGCGGGCACGTCTGATTTACTTTCTTGTTGTGGTATCCCCTTCGCCATGTCGGCCTGATTCGTTTCAGACTCGAAACTTTGCCCCGTATAGGGATTGTCGAAGGGGTCAAAATCTATCTCCCGGATGGTGTCGCCTTCCGTGCGATACACAGCCCGCTCGACGACGTTTTTCAATTCACGTACATTGCCCCGCCACGGATGGGCCTCCATGGCCTTCTCCACACTCCGGAGAAAAGTCGGGGGCTCCTGTCGCCCCAGCTCCACCGCCATGCGCGATGCAAAGTGGTCGGCCAAAAGCAGGATGTCCTCATCCCGCTCCCGCAGGGGCGGCACGTAGATCACTTCAAAGGAGAGACGGTCCAGGAGGTCGCGCATGAAACGACCTTCATCGGCCAGGGTGCGCAAGTCGGCATTGGTGGCCCCCACAATACGGGCATCCACATAGACCACCTCGGACCCGCCCACGCGCTCGAAGCCGCCATATTCCACAACGCGCAAAATCTTTTCCTGTACCTGGAGGGGAATATTCCCCAGCTCGTCCAGGAACAAGGTGCCTTCATGGGCCGCCTCGAAGCGACCCCGGCGCCGGGCCTGAGCACCCGTAAAGGCCCCGGCTTCATGGCCAAAGAGTTCCGACTCGATAAGGGTTGAGGCCAGGGCCGCACAGTTCAGCTCCACCAAGGGCTCTTCCCACCGCTTTGACAGATAATGTATGCGCCGCGCTGCCAGCTCTTTCCCTGTACCGCGCTCTCCTATTATAAGGACGGGACGGTCCACTCCGGCCACCCGCGAGAGCCGTTCCTGGAAATCCAGAAAGGCCTCCGACTGCCCGATAGCGTCTTGTATATCCGGCATATTTTCTGCATTGGTCACAGTTCGCTGTATCCTGTTGGTTAATCTCACCACTTTATAGTTCTTTTTACCAAACAAATGCAATAAAATTTATTACTGGTCTGGCCTCAATCACGAAAATTATTGCCTAACTTATTTTGCCAACAACACTTATGAATATTTATGAAAATTGGCACAGGGGTTGCGTTATAGAGGCATCACGGCCCACTAAGGGGCAAGGAGAAAAGATAATGAACATAGCAACCGAAACACAGCGCGAAACGCGGGCCACATTAAAGGGTCGCATCGCCTACCGTTACGACGATGACCAGACCGGTACAGGAGCCTGGGTAGACGTAAGCCGCGTCGGAGCACAGGTACTTCTGGGACGGTATTTACGTCCGGGGCGTACCTTGACCCTGCGTTTTGCTTCGCCCTTGGTAAGCAATCGTGAACTGGAAGTGACGGCCCAGGTGGTCTGGTGCCGCCCGGAGAAGTACAGCCAGGATTTTACTGCTGGCTTGCTGATTCAGCGGGATACACCGGAGATGGCGCTGGATTTTGCAGTGATGGGCCATGGTGCCCGTGAAAGTAAAAACGAAAAAATGAATAAAGTAAAACGCCCGAAAGTATCTTCATCGGTATGGTCGGGCTTTAAATCAGAGAAAACGGAACAATCAAACCCAACGCGCCTGGCCCCTGTGGCCCAGGCCGTCTAAGGAGGAAACATAATGGGTATTTTCACACGCGTACGCGACATCATCAATGCGAACATCAACAGTATGCTGGACAAGGCAGAAGATCCTGAAAAATTGGTCAAGCTGATGATTCGCGAAATGGAAGACACCTTGATAGAGGTGAAAGCCAACTGTGCCAGCACTATGGCGACGAAGAAAAAGGTGCAGCGTGAAATCGAAACCATGCTGGAGCATGCCAAGACCTGGGATGCCAAGGCACAGTTAGCGGTAAACAAGGGTCGCGAAGACCTGGCCCGCGAAGCACTTCATGAGAAGCGTCGTTTTGTAGAGCGTTCCGAAAGCCTTGGCGACGAATTGGATCAGACCAAGGAACTGGTGAAGCAGTACCAGAACGACATCATGCAACTGGAAGACAAGCTGGGTGCGGCCCGCGAAAAACAGCGCGTCCTGATTCAGCGTCACGTTCATGCGCAGAACAAGAAGAAGGCTGAGACCCAGATTCGCCGCTTCGATACCAGTGATGCGGTAGCCAAGTTTGACCAGTTCCAGGAACGCATCGACCGTATGGAAGCCGAAGCCGACCTGGTGAACTATGGTCGCAAGCCGAGCCTGGACGATGAATTCTCTGCCCTGGAAGGGGACGAAGAAATCGAACAGGAACTTGCCGAGCTGAAAGCACGCAAGGGTAGCGAAAGCACCAACGCTTAAATAGTTGAATCGGTAAAAGCCCACTGGTTCCCATGCACTGCGTGGGAATCTGGGCGGAACAGAAGATGCTGAGACAAGTATGCATTCCCACGCAGAGCGTGGGAACGAGGGTAAGAGTATGAAAAATTTAGAACGGGAGGAAAATCATGACAAGTCCATTTATATTTGTACTATCGCTGGTGGGGATGATTATGGGGTTTATCTATCTCATGTCTCGCAGCGGAATAAAGCATATTGAGAAGAAGTACCCGGAGGAGGATACGCAGATTATCCAGGAGATTAACCGGGGACTCATGCGGATGGAGGAGCGGATCGAATCGCTGGAGACGCTGGTGTCGGAGCAGGTGGAGCACCCCCGTGCGAAGACCTTTGATGAAGTGAACCAGGAAACCCCACCACCCCTTTGGAAGTAAGGTGTGAATTGAATCCAACGAATAAACCCGGTGCGCTGGCACCGAAACGGGAGATAAGATAATGAGCGAATGTAATCACAGTTTCTGCAAATCCGGCCCCTACCGTGCTCGCAATGGCGTACTCTTCGGGGTGTGCAAGGGCCTGGCCAATCATTTTAACTTTTCTGTATTCTGGACCCGCATGATTGTGGTCATCGGTTTTATCATTACAGGGTTCTGGCCTGTGGGCGTGGCCTATATCGTGGGGGCCTTCTTGATGAAGCCTGCTCCGGTCCTCGCCTTTGAGAGTGAAGATGATGCCGAGTTTTATGGTTCCTATACCGCATCGCGCAGTATGGCCCTGAATCGCATCAAGCGTACTTTCGATGGTCTTGACCGCCGCATTCAGCGCATGGAAAGTGTAGTCACGGACAAGCAGTACGACTGGGATGCACGGTTACGCGACGACCCACGGTAGGCCGTAGCATTTCCGAGGCGGGAGCATGAGATTTGCATTCCCACGGTGTGGTGCCACACAGGCAATAAGCATGGGAATGAGAAGAAGCTTTAATCAGCGCGTCATTGCCGTTGACGGTTAAGAATTCAAGAAAAATTGAATCGACAGAAATGTCAACCATACTGTCATTCCCAACTTGATTGGGAATCCCCCCGTGATAATACCTGGCTTGAACTTTGCATGATGGTTGAACACAAAGAGGGACTTTCCAGGTCTTGAGCAGGTGTACTGAAATTTCAGGTCCCCACTTGGGCCAGGCATGATGACGGGGAGATTCCTGCCTTCGCAGGAATGACAAGAAGTGACGGGAAATATGTTAGGGTGAAGTATCTGGATTATTGACTGGGAAGAGGAGTGCGGGAGCATGACGGAAACTATTATAATATTATTGGTTATCTTTGGCGCGGTACTGGGCGCACTGGGTATTATCTCATTCACTTTTCTGAAGCTGGTGCAGGGGCGACGGAGTGACCAGTTGAATACGGACGAGGCGGAGATTATGCAGGAGATGTATCACGGCTTTACCAAGCTGGAAAGTCGCATCGAAAGTCTGGAGACGCTGGTGCTGGAACGTGAAGGGAAAGGCGGTGTGTCATGAGTAAGCGCAGTACAGGTTTATATGATGGTGGACCATACCGATCTCGGAAGGGCAATGTCTTTGGTGTGTGTCGCGGTCTGGCGGAGCATTTCGATTTTAATGTTACGGCTATGCGCATGATGTGGGTAGTGGGAGGTATCACCTTATCCTTTCCCGTCATCCTGATCTATATCGTGTTGGCCTTTATGCTCAAGCCGGAACCGGTCATGCCCCTGGAATCTGCAGAAGATGCGGAATTTTATAGTTCCTTTACGGCATCCAAGTCCATGGCGCTGCATCGCCTGAAACGAACCTACGACAACCTGGACCGCCGTATCCAGCGCATGGAAAGTATCGTCACGGCGAAGGAATATGAGTGGGACGCACGACTGAATGATAGCGATGGCGACCCGAGATAGATATTTGTTAGCGGCAGTGCAAGGGAATAAAGAAAGGGCGAAGCGATAATGTTTGAGTTTATGTTAAATTGGATTTTACTCTTTGTAATCATCGGGTTTGTTATGGCGATTTTCAAGGGCCTGGGCAAACTCAGGGATCGCTTTTTTCACTCAGAACAGACGCAGCAGTCTGTATATAAGCAAGTCACAGCAATAGGTGACCAGCTACAACGAATCGAAGAACGTCTGGGTAACCTGGAGACCCTGGTGCTGGATGAAGAAAAACGAAAAGATTTTGACCGGGCGCTATAAGGTAGAGCTTGGGCACGATTAAAAGATATAGGGAGACTTAGCATGGGTTTATGGGAAATGGTTGTACTCATCGTGCTGATTAGCACCATTGGTGATGTGTTTCATCGCCACTACAAAACCAAAGAACGCCAGTCCACTATGAACAATCAGTTCTCCGGGCTGGGCGATCAGTTAAATCGTATCGAAGAGCGACTGGGCAATCTGGAGACGTTGGTGGTGGAAGAAGAAAAACACAAAGATTTCGACCGGGCGCTATAGAATTAGTACGATGTTTTATGGCTATTGGAACGATACAATTTCGATGGAGAAGCCCACTGGTTCCCATGCTTTGCGTGGGAATCCGAGCGGAATTTTATAAGTGTTTCCGATGCGGGAGCCTCGGAGTATGCATTCCCAAGCAGAGCTTGGGAACGAGGAACAGGAAGAACAGATGAGCACCACACTACAACGAAAGCGAACGCCAATCCTAGCGTGGCCTTTTATCTTGCTTTGGAAGATAGTCACCTGGTTTGTAAACCTCACAGGAATCATGGTGGGGTTATTGCTCGGCTTTGTGTTGATGGTGCTGGGCTTCTTCCTCACCGTCACCTTTATCGGTGCCATAGTAGGCATACCCCTGTTCATAGTAGGGTTTATGATCGCCCTGCGCGCACTCTATTAGGACACATTTTATTGGAACTTTTTCACCCCCTCGGGGTTTGAATACACAGACACCCTCAGGGGGCGGCCCCCTCCCCTCAAACATGGCCACCCCCACTCCTCTCCCTCACGCACGCCGCAGGACTCCCGCCAGCGGCGTGCGTGTCTTTTTGTCAGTGATTTCGAATCAATCCCGGTTGCCAGGTTATCTCTGCATAGAGCACTTTAACAAATGATAGATACGGAGCTGCGTCAGTGAGGACAAGGTTGGCAAGAAACAAAAACGGAGGCATAGCAGGCTACGGTGAGTTTTTGTGACGCAGCCAACCGATGCCACAACAAGCAGATTCGTATCTATCATTTGTTAAAATGCTCTAGTCCTGATCGTCATGGGTCGTGGTGCCCTGGATTAAGAATTGTGCTTGTGCCAACGGTGGTATTTCCAGGTGCTGGTCCACAGTCCAGGTTGTTGCCTGAAGCCTTACTGGCAGGGCGATTAAGAGCATGGTGATGGTCCGTATCCGGTACATCATTACCCTTTTGACGACAGCACACCGGTATAGGTTTAGAGAACCGCTAGAGTCCCAGGAGATCGCCAATGCGCTTGATTTCTTTTAAGCCATCACCCACACCCTGGACGGTACCACGAACCTGCTGTGGTTTTGCTGTGGGTGACCAGGGCGAACCTGACACTTTGATATAGAGCCCGGCCTGGTCTGTTAAAATATCTACGGCAGAACCAAATACGGGCAACTTGCCCAAGGCGCCCGTGAGGGATTCCAGAATGTGAAACTTGATCATGACATCGGTCTGGTCTTTGGGGAAATCGATGGTACCCTCGGCCTGGAATGCGTGGGACTTTGCCACCAGATTAAATTCTTCGATGGTTGTGAAGCCTTGATTGAAACTCAGCTTACCTGCTGTAGTGTCAAAGTTGAGGCCCTTGTCCTTTATGTTGGGTACCCGCATACGGATGATTTCGGTGGTGCGCAAGAGCCCCAGGAGTCGTGTGGCGAAGCCCATCTTGCCGAAGCTCCCTTTTTCCCCGACAAAAGCACTGGTCCCGTTTAACCCGTTGAATAAACCCGGACCCAGCGGGAATTGTAAGTCGGCGTGACCGCTCATGGTTCCTGAGACTTCCTGGGTCTCGTCGTAAATCATGGCATCCAAAACGGACATATCGGCCTGGTCCGCCTTTAGGTTCAGGGTAATATCCTTCTGGCCTGATTGTGCTGTGCGCAAAAGGATGCTGCCTGTTATACCCCCATTGCCCAGTCGGCATTGAATATCATTAAATCGAATTTCATTGCCTGTGGTCTGTATACGGGTGGAGGCATTGTGTACCACGCCCCGTCGTAGATAGATTTCCTTCACCGCCACGGTGCCTTCACCTTCATAGGCCAGAGGCGCAGCTGAACTTGTTGTTGGGGTTGTGCCAGCGGTTTTGGGCGTTTCTGCCATCATCTGGCTGGCACCATAAATGGCCATCACCGTGTTCAGGTCGAGCTTGTCGCCTTCCACCTTGGCCTGCCATTGCTTGCCTTGCAATTTGGCATTGATGGTGCAATCACTGTGTGTCCCGCGCATCACGAGGTTGTCCATGGCCCAGACATCACCACTATAGGTTACACGACCATTGAGGCTGTCCACCTGGAATAGCGGGGGTTTGTTGAGTCCCGCATCGTTAAAGTTCAATTCCAGGCTCATGGGCGAAGAGGTGAAAGTACCGGAGACCTGGCCGCGAGCCTGAGCACCTCCGGTCATTAGGGGGGTGAGTGCGGCAAGGTTCAGGTTGAAGGGTTCTGTATTTATCCCTGCATCCGTGAGCGTAAATTTCACGCTTTGATCCAGGCAGGTCACCTGACCACGTTGCGGGGTCCACGTACCTGCACTATCCATACTGCCTTCCATGTTTATAGTGGCGGACTGCCCCACGTTCTTGCGCAGTATGGGGTCCATGCCGATCATAGCCTGATCCAGTTGTGCGTCCATGGACCAGGTGCCCTGACTCATGGCGCCGTCCAGTGTCACGATGGCGGTACCTCCGGCGACCATGCCTTCGGGTAAAAAGGGCTGCGCTAGCTCCAGCGGGATGGGTGCGTTTATCGCTAGCGTGTCCAGCGCCATACTGTCACCCTGAGCCTTGAAGCGGGCCAGCACATCCACCATGGGACTGTCCGTACGCGTTACCTTGATTTCCATTCCCGGGGTGCTGTCTGTAGGGAGCTGCACACGGAGGTTAAGGAACTTATTCGTGTAGGCTGCGAGCAAACCGCTACCCGCGGTACCTGCTGCGCCTTCGGGCAGGTAGTCCGCCGCAAGTTTGGTCAAATCAGAGGCTAGTGTGCCTTGCAAGGTCCGGGTTTGCTGATTCAGTCCGCCGTCCCATACCAGTACCCCGGCCCTGGCCGAGGTGGCCTCTACACTGGCATCAATCCCGGTGTCTGTATTCTTGAACGTCGCAGCAACTTCCGACAGGGTATCGGGCCAGGCGGGATGGGTAATCGTTGCTTTGCCATTGCGCAGTTTTCCTTGCACCTTTAGGTCTTTCGGAAGTGTACCACCCAGGACATAGGTACCCGAGAGGGTGGTCAGCTCCAGGTCACCCGCCACATCTTTCAGGGGCTGTCCGGCCAGGACCATGGCAGCGATGCCACTGGCGAGATTGAGCTTGCCCGAAAGATTGAGGGCCATGGTGCTGAAATCTTCGCCGGGCTGCACCGTTCCATTGATAGACAGTCCTGCGCCCGACACCTTCTCCATGTGGAGGGCACCGTCCCGCAGGGTGATGGTGCCGTTAATGCCGCCATCGGCCAGGGTCGCTGCCAAAGCAGGGTCTTTTAAGGCCGGGGTAACCTTATCCAGAGCTGCAATCAGGACCAAGTCATCGAAGCTGCCTGCCATTGCGACGCTTCCGGCCAGTTCCTTCAATTGAATGGTGCCCGTCACGCCCGTCACTGTGTCTTGGGGCAGCCAAGGGCGAAGGTCCAGTGTGCCCAGGTCGAGATGCCCGCTACCGGATACCGAAGCGATACCCGTGGTCCAGTCCGGGTCTACCTGACCACTGAAGTGGAAGCCCTTGGCTTCCATGGCATTGATTTGCAGGGTGTCTTCTTTGATGAGGATGGTGCCATGAATATCCGGTACAAAAGGCTTGCCCTGATGAATCAGGCTAAAGCCCTTCAGGGTGATTTTGCCCCGGGCCAGGCGCATGGCCTCTTCCTCATAACCCACGCTGGTGTCCGTAATGAGAATCTCGCCTGCGTCCGCCACGGTCATAGCCCATTCGGCTCCGGCTTCGCTCTGGAGAATATCGTTCAGCAGGGGTCCCTTGATGAGCGTTCGTTTCAGATCCAGCATCAGGGGATTGAAGGTGGTGTTGGCGGATACTTCCACGTTTTCGCCCTGAGCGACAACGTCGCTTACAATGAGGGCACCTTCGCGCCACCAGGCCAAGGCGGTGTAGGTCGCTACTTCTTTCCCTTCATACTGCAGGTTCCCTGCGAGGTCCAGTGAAATGTCGTCAACGCCTGTTCCGGAGCAGGTCGCTTCGGTATCTACCATCACGGCCGGGATGCGTTCATCCTTCATGATGGTCTGAAGATTGACAAACCGCGAGACCATGGTACCCTGTATTGCGTCGTCTCCACCTTCCAAATCCCAGTGCACATCCACCGCCACCCTGGCTTCATCCCCCAGCATGGGTACCGACAAGGTACCGGAGAGATAGGGTTTGTTGACCTCAATATCCGACACCCCTATATCCCCTGTCATCAAGGGTTGCGCACCCTGAAAAACGCTCAGTGCTTCGATAAAAACACCCTTCACCTGTACCACCGAAGCACTATCACTCTCATCCGTCGTTTTCTCTTCAGCTTCTGCTTCGGCAGCACGATGGTCCATCACGGCCTGTACCCGAACCTGAGTTTCATTCATGGTCTCGGGCAGGTACACCGCCAGTTGATCCAGATTGATGGATTCCACCATAACCGTGCCGGACAGGATTTTGGACAACGAGATAGCTATCGTGATTTCCTGTGCCTCGACACGGAAATCGCCTTCGCCCAGTTGGAGGGAGGCTACCGACGCACGGGGTGTGGGAAAGGGCGTAAGCCCCAGCTTGCCCAGGGTCACGGGCAGGCCCGTTTCATTTTCCAGGGCCTCGATAATCATGGGGCGGTATTGCTCTATATCGGCGTAGCGCACCACCACAAACCATGCTGCCGCCACGAGGACAATCAGGATTAACAAGTACATGGGCCAGCGGCGCCTCCGCGGGTGTACGGATGGAGAAGAGGATAAATTTTTAGTCATGGTCTAAGTCTACCATTTCTTCGACCAAGCGACAAGGACTCATCTTAATCCATGTACCATCCCTCGTTCACAAGCTCTGCCCGGAAATGCATACACCGGAGCTCTGCTCCTTAAAAGCGAACACGTTAAACGGGAAATACTACGGCCTCAGTCCCTCAAGCATCCCCAGTTTTAGTCAATGGGACCAAGAGATAAGATGAGAAGGCTGT
>CALAXS010000007.1 GCA_937895305.1 uncultured bacterium | reverse complement strand
AATGTTGGTTCCCAGACGAACAGCCGTTTCCAGTTCCTGCACGTTCATAAGGAAACCGCCATCCCCGCAAATGGCCAATATCCGATTTTCTGGAAAGACCAGCTTCGCTGCAATAGCCCCGGGTAACGCACCACCCATAGAACAGAAGCCATTGGGGATAAGACATGTATTGGGTTCGTCGCAGTGATAATACTGGGCAATCCACATCTTGTGAGACCCCACATCACTCAGGAGTACGTCATCCGGCCCCATTGCTTCGCGCACATCATAGAGTACTTTCTGGGGCCGTAGAAGGCCTTCTGTATCATCGTCTTTGTATTGGTTTAATTTGTAGGTTAGTAGCTCGCGCGTCTTTTTCTGGCTGGGAATATCAAAGACCATGGGGGATACTTTTACGCGCTCTAGCATCATCCACAGGGTATGCGCTACATCGCCCACCACTTCTGCGGATAATTGATAGTTTTGATCCACCACGGATGGCAAAAAGTCGATGTGCACGATTTTCTTGTCGCCCCACTTGTTCCAGACATGGGGTGGATACTCAATCAGATCGTAGCCAATGGTGATGACCACGTCCGCATTTTCAAGTGCAGCATTGGCCAGGTTCTTCGTCTGTAAACCGATGGTGTAGATGCATTGGTCGGAGTGGCGGGATACACAGCCCTTGCCCATAAAGGTACTGATGACACCAATGCCTGTCGCTTCCGCAAACAGACGTAACTGCTTGCTGGCCCGGGTACGGATAGCACCGTTCCCTGCAAGGATCACAGGATTCTTGGAAGAGCGAATAACCTCCATGGCAATGTCCACGATCTTGTCATCCGCACAAGAACGACGCAAGTAGTTAATGCTCACAGGTTCATTGTTCGCCGGGTTGCCAGCAATATCATCCGGCAGTTCAATGTGACACGCACCCGGTTTCTCGCGCATGGCAGTCTTGAAGGCACGGCGAACCACTTCAGGAATGTTGTCCGGGTGAATAATTGAGTTGGCCCATTTGGTTATGGGACGAAACATGGATACCACATCAATATGCTGGTGGCTTTCCTTGTGCTGCCGTTGAATGTCGGCCTGCCCTGTGAGCACTACCATGGGTGCACGGTCACTGTTTGCGCTGGCCACCCCGGTTACCAGGTTCGTAGCACCCGGTCCAAGCGTACTCAGGCACACCCCGGCTTCACCCGTGAGCTTGCCATAGGTCTCTGCCATAAATGCCGCTGACTGCTCGTGTCGGGTTACCACAAATTTAATGGGTGACTTTTCGAGTGCCATGAGAAAATGTGCATTCTCTTCTCCGGGCAATCCAAAGATAAATTTCACGCCTTCTTGTTCAAGGCACTTTACAAATAATTCGGCCGCATTCATACTCGGCTACTCCCGGGTTGGTATTCATTATGTATTCGGTGTCTCGCCGGAGACCTGTAACCGCACAGTGTACTCCTCTTGAAACAGTCGTTCCAAACTTTTCGGATGTTCTATGAAAAATTCGCTCCTTTATGCCCTGATACGCTCAGGGATACCCAATCGTTTTTCCAGTCGGACCAAACGGGAATTCAGTGCTTTTATACGCACCGATTCAGCATCCAGTCTCAAGCTATACTCAATAAAGGTATGGCAACTTTCCAAATGGGATTCAATCTCTTCCTTATCCTGACCGCCCTGGTCAATATACAGGCTTACCCAGGTAAAGTGGAGTAGCGCCATTTCCTCCGTGATGCTGAGCTCCAGACCTTCATCCAAAGGACGCTGCTGCAATTTCCCTGTTTTTCGTTGTACGCGTAAAAGTTCCAGGGCAGCATTAAACTCCCCCTGGGCCATCATTAACTGTAGATCCGTTCCGTGCAGGAAGGCACGGCCTAACAACGCATGCCCGGCACTGTCATAAGGAGCCAGGGTTAAAAAATCTTTAACCACCGGGATACATTCATCCCACTGCCCTGCGTTGGCCAGATTCTGGGCAAGGGCGAGCTTGTTGAAATCCGCTTCAGGCGGGGCACACCCCGGGCCAATGCTTGCTATCAGCATAAGCCCTGCAACAATTGAATATGTACTACGTAGCACGATTCGCCTACTCTTCGGCCCAACGAGGCTGTAAACGGAAGAATCCGGTCGCAGCACCCACCCGTGCAAATACGGGCACCTCTTTAAGGCGCGCTTGGGCTACCCGCTCAACAGCAGCCTTAAACTCTTCCAGCGAAGTCACCGGGGTATCACCAAAATTCATGATGATGACGCCGGGTTGCATCCGTGCCAACTGGGCGGTACTCCCTGAACGTACTTTACGCACTATCACACCCTGAACATCTTCGTTCAGGTTCAGGGCTATGCGTACATCCCGCGTGATTTCACGTACAGTGAGTCCGAAGATTTCATCTTCATATTGATCTGCATCCTGGCTTGTGCGTGGGCGTGTACCCAACTTCAGGTCCAACTCCATGGGCTCGCCATTTCGGAGCAGCTTTACCTTCACATCCGCACCTGCACCAGTCTCGCGCACCAGCTTGGTAAATCCGAGTACTTCACGATCCTGTTTCGCGCGTATGGGCGTTCCTGCAAAATCTATGATGATATCACCCGACTGAAAACCAGCCTCGGAAGCGGGTGAACCAGGAACAACGGTGCTCACAATAAGGCCGCCTTCACGATCCAGGCCCCAGTATTCCGCCAGATCTTCTGTCAATGGCTGACTGAATACGCCGAGCCAGGCATCATCTTTCTCGACTACATTTTCTGCACTGGGCGGATTCTGAATGTATTTCTGGAACAGGGACGTTTGATACACCAAAGGATGACCACTGCGGACATATAAATCGCCACCCTCGGCCGGGGTCAAATCAAAACCGATGACACCGACAACCTGGCCCTGGGTATCAACAGCCGGGCCACCGATATACCCGAAACGAACGGGACCATCCAGGCAATAGGTCATTCGGGGTTTATCCAATACTGCGCCTACACGCGCCGACCAGAGTGCCTTGGTAAAGTCCAGGGACTCCGTCAGAATACCGAAGACTGCGACCGGTGCGCCAAAATCCAGGGTATTCGCTTGCGTAAACCGAATATAGGGCAGGTTCAGCCGTTCTTCAGATTCTATCTGTAAGAAGACTACGTTAATGTCATCCGGCTTGGGCAATGCCACCACAGTATATTTCTTCTCCTGCTCGCCTTCCCCCAGACTTACCGTGATGTTAAAGGGGTCGGTGTTGTCCAGAATCATGTGACCATGGGTCATCAACAGGCCACCGGGGGAAACTACCAGGGCCAGTGCTGTACCGTCCCGCTTGTTCGTTTCGCCATTTTGGGGATTGGTGAATTCCGTTGAAAAACCAAGAACACCCATAGCCGGTGCCAGGCGGTCGTGGGCCTGTTTCAGGGTGCTCTGTTTAAACTCGTCTGCACCCGACACCGTCGCACTTATCAACACTGCTGCGATTAAAATGTATTTAAGGTTATGCATTATTCTTCATCTCCTTCACCGTTTTCTTCCTGCTTAACAATAACATAGCGCGTCAACGCCCCTTTCTTTACAAAGAGCAGCGTCAGCTTCTGTTCTGAATCAATCCGCTCTTGATATATCTTCTGGAACGAAGCCAGATCCGCTATTTCCGTGTCGTCTACACGCAGCACAATATCACCCTGTGACAAGCGTGCTTTATGAGCCACACCGCCCACCTGCACCCCGGAAACATAGATGCCCTGGCGACGGGCCAACTGGGCACGCCGTACGATTTCCGGTGTTAATTCGCGAGCTGTAAAGCCCCACTCCTTAAATTCAAATTCATCCCCCTTCAATGCACTTTTAAGCTCCGGCACCACGGTCAGGTCCACCGATTCCCCGCTACGGGTTACGGTAATGGTTGCAGGTTCTCCGATGGGTAATTTGGCCATCAAATAGCGCAAGGCTGGCAAATCTTCCTCAAATCGTGCATGCACGCTCTGCCCGTTCACGGCAATAATAATATCGCCGGGGCTAGCCTTGGCCTCCGCTGCGGGGGACAAGGGATCAATATCGGCTATCACCACACCTTCATTGGTGGTTTCTTCTGAATAGGCCAGCATCTCCTGCAAATCAATACCAAACCATGCACGGGATACAAGGCCGTCAGCTTTAAGATCCGCTACTACATCCTTCACGATGTCTACCGGAATAGCAAAGCCCACGTTTTCAGCACCCCGCAGCACACGGGAGTTTACACCAATGACCCGTCCGTGAATATCCACCAACGGTCCGCCACTATTACCGGGGTTGATAGCAGCATCGGTCTGAATAAAATTATTGTAGGGTGCTCTCATAGAACCGCCGCTATCCAGATAACGATCCGTTACACTCACGATACCCTGGGATACGGATCGGGCCAAGCCGTGGGGGCTCCCCAGCGCGAGGACGGTTTGGCCGGACTCAAGCCTGGCGGAACTGCCCATGTGCACATAGGGCAGGGCATGGCCTACATCCAGCTTGAGCAGCGCAATATCTGTAAAGGGGTCCACGCCAATCACTTTGGCCTCCACCTCTTCTTTACTGCTAAGTACGCAATAGACCAGGGTGCTGTCCCCGGCCACATGCTCATTGGTCACCACATAGCCATCGGGCGAAATAATAAAGCCACTCCCGGTTACCAGCATTTCCTGCCGCTTACCACTGGTATAGACTTCCTTAACGGGGCGAATGTGGACCAGCGCCGGGGCAACTTTATCTTTGGCCCGCAAAATTGCGCCTTGGCCTCCTTGCGTCGTAACACAGCCCTGTAGGGCAAATGCACTCAAAAGGGCCAGAACCCATAAGGGCAACCCATATTTATATTGGCTATTCATTCAGCGCTATACTCCTTTAAGTATCCACATCGAAAATTCATTCTGGTGATGATAAACGATTCAGGTGCCCCGCACCAAGTCCAGAATCTCCCTAAG
>CALAXS010000006.1 GCA_937895305.1 uncultured bacterium | reverse complement strand
CAACCAGGACACGCTGTACTCATTTGGCGTGTGGGACCTGAGGTCGCCGGTCACGGTTACGCTTCCGGAAAACGAAGGGCGCTATCAGTCTTTGATGATCGTGAATCAGGATCATTCGATCTGGGGGCTCTACGGCCCTAAAACAGGAACTCTGACAGAAGAGAAGGTCGGCTCGCGTTATGTGTTCCTGGCCCTTCGGACCTTTATGGATCCGAACGATGAGAAAGACATGAAGACGGCGCACCAGCTCCAGGATGCGGTCAAGGTCGAGCAGGCCGAACTTGGGAAGTTTGATGTGCCCGATTGGAAAGCAGAAGAAGTCGAGCAGATGCGAGAGACGATCAATGTGATTTCCGCCACGGTACCGGAGACCTCCAAGATGTTTGGCAAGAAAGAGACCCTGGACCCGGTCTACCATATGCTGGGCGCGGCACTGGGATGGGGCGGATTGCCGGCAGAGGCAGCCACCTACGCGGCCGTGTTCCCCGAAAAGAACGACGGCAAGACCCCCTATACGCTCACCGCGAAGGATGTCCCGGTGGATGCCTTCTGGTCGGTCACCCTCTACGACGAGGAGGGGTATATGCCGGACAACGAGTATAACGCCCACTCTTTCAACAACATCACAGCTAAGAAGGCCAAAGACGGAAGCATTACCATCCACTTCGGCGGTGACCCCAAGGCGGACAATTTCCTGCCGATCGTACCGGGCTGGAATTACCTCGTCAGGATGTACAAACCGGGGCCGGAAATCCTGGACGGTAGCTGGATCTTCCCGGCAGCGAAAGCCGTTAAATAGCGTCTGCATGCGTTTAACAATTTTAAGGCCTCAGTTTTTGAACGGAAACAATGATACAGTCTTTGCTGTCTTTTGGATCAATCTCAAGAAGGGAGGGTTTTCTTAATGCGAATCACTTCATACAATACTGAAGCAGCTCAGCCATTCCGCGGTGCTGTAAGGTTTGCCAATCCGGTTGCGCGCAGACTCGGATCGTTTCTGTTGCTTTTTATCACCTTGTTGCTGCCAACGGTGGTTTGTGCGGAAGCCCAGACCGCAATCAAGGGCGGCGAACCATCCGACCATTTCAAAATAGTGGATTCGGCCCCGGTAGTGATTAACGGCAAGATGCGGTTTCATGTGGTAGGGGTTTCGGCTCACCCCGCAAAACGCCGGGCAAATGAAATCGCCCGACGCATTGAGGCGTTGGCGAAAGACCCGAAGTTTGACCCCAAGACACTCCGGGTCAAAGATGTCGGCCCCTATCACCAGATCTTTTCGGGCAAGAGTGATAAGCTCATCTTATCGGTACTGGAAGCTGATGCTCAGTTCGAAGGGGTCCACAGGACGGTGCTTGTCGAGACCTTGCGAAAGACCATTGCCGAATCCATCAAGGGCTATCGTCATGATCGCAAGCCGGCCGTATTAACAAGAAATATACTGTATGCGATCGGAAGCACGGTATTGCTGATTGCGCTCTTGTTCAGTCTGTTCTGGGGCTTTCGGCACCTGAACAAATTCCTGGAACGTCGCGGCAAACGCCGTATGCAGGAACTTGAAGCGCGGTCTAAACACCTCTTTAAGGGAGAGCAGTTCTGGAACCTCCTGCACGGTGCACTGCGGATATTGCGGGCACTGATCGTTGGATTTCTGCTTTACACATTCGCGAATTTCTCCCTGAGTTTGTTTCCACAAACAAGGTACACCGCCCACACCCTGTTCAAATTCGTGGCAGGGCCCCTTGGCGGCATGGTGGATGCCGTCATCGATTTTATCCCACCCCTCCTGTTCCTGGTAGTGGTGTATTTCATCACCCGTTATGGATTGAAACTGGCCCGCAGCATTTTTGCCGCGATTGATAACAATAGTCTGCAAATCAAGGGATTCGAACCCGACTGGGCGTGGCCGACCCATCGAATTGTGCGGGTGGGGATCATCATCTTCGCACTGGTGATCGCGTATCCCTATATTCCAGGATCCAATTCTGCAGCCTTCAAGGGGGTCTCAATTCTGCTGGGGGTCCTTTTTTCTCTCGGTTCCACCTCGGTGATCTCCAACGTGATCGCCGGCTACACAATGACCTACCGGCGCGCCTTCAGAATTGGCGACCGGGTAAAGATCGGTAATACTGTGGGTGATGTCACTGAAATGCGCGTATTGGTCACCCACTTGCGGACGGCCAAGAATGAAGAGGTCGTGATTCCGAATTCGACCATCCTTAACGGAGAAGTGACCAACTACAGCACCATGGCCCGCCGCCAGGGCCTGATTCTGCATACCACGGCCGGGATCGGTTACGAGGTACCGTGGCGGCAGGTGGAGGCCATGCTGTTACTGGCCGCCGAACGCACCGAAGGTCTTCTCAAGGAACCCAGGCCGTTCATACGGCAGAAATCCCTGGCGGACTTCGCGGTGAACTACGAACTCAATGCCTATTGTGATGATGCCTCACAGATGTTGAAGCTGTACACCGAAATGCATCGCAACATTCAGGATGTCTTCAATGAAAATGGTGTGCAGATCATGACACCGGCTTACAGGGATGACCCGCCCGAACCGAAGATCGTCCCGAAAGAGCTGTGGTACACGCCGCTGGCGCCCTAGCCGGATTAACGTATGGAAGGAGAAAACATGAAATGGGGACTTCTCATGGTGATGATGCTGAGTGCCGCTGTTCTCACCGGCGGTTGCGCCGGGGTGGGGCCGTCTTCCATCTCGAACGGCCGTATGGCATACAACGAGGTGATCAACTACACCGAGGACCAGCAGCTCCTGAACGCGATCGTCCGCGAGCGGTACGGCCAGACCTTCGGCATGCTGTCGGTCTCCAGCGTGGCGGCGAACGTGAAGTTCCGGGGGAGCGTGGGCGCGCAGTTTCGGGCATGGGGCAGCGCTGATTCCACACAGATGGTGCCGCTTTCCCTCGGAGCCGCTTACGAGGAGAACCCCACGATCTCTTACGTGCCGTTGCAGGGCGAGGCCGTGCTCCGGAGCCTGGTCACGCCGTTCAGTATCGAGGAAGCATTCTTGCTCTTGTCGTCTGCAAAGGAGCGCCATATCGTGACTCGACTCCTCTACCGGCGGTGGAACGATCTGAAGGTGCCCATTGATGCCCCGTTACCGCCGGAGATCCAAAGAGCCTTCATGCTTTCGAGCATGTTCCGTGAAGCAGGAATCGGGCGATTCGGCCGCACGCCCGGCTCCGACGAAAAGCGGCCCACATATGTCATCATCTTTAGTGGCTATTCGGAAAAAGACCATGACGCCATCCGCGAGTACCTCGGCCTTATTGGGGTCGAGGGGCAGGTGGTCGACGGGAGGAAGATCGTGCTCCCGTTCGGCCCGTCGGTCGACGTGGATGCAGAAGACACGATCTATGTGGAGACCTGCTCGGTGCTCGATTGGCTCCGTCTCGCCGCGAGCATGGTCGAAGTGCCCAAGCCTCACCTCGAGGCGGGCATCGTCGACCCCGGCGGCTGGCACGGATTGCCGAAGTTCCGTCTTATCACCATCCGGTCATCCGAAGAACGGCCGG
>CALAXS010000005.1 GCA_937895305.1 uncultured bacterium | reverse complement strand
ATGTAGGATCACAGTATTCCCCAAGACACAATTAGTAGGCGCAAGATTCATCCAGAAATATCGTCTTACAGAAATTCGGCGCGACTGTACGCAGCCACCGCAAAGAGATAGGCCTATCCCAGGAAAAGCTGGCTGAATTTGCCGACCTCCACCGTACCTACATCGCAGACATTGAGCGGGGAGCCAGAAATGTTAGTCTGGTAAATATAGTGCGATTGGCGAAGGCGCTGGGGGTGAACTCTTCTGTAATGATGCAGGATCTGGATGGGTAAGATTGCGGTGCTTACTCTTGATGGGGGAATATGGTAATTACTTCGACTGGAAGCTGGTATACCGTTGGGGGGATTCCCGGTCGGGGCCGGGAATGACAGGTGGGGTGAAGTCGTTGTTTCCACTGTGCAGTCATCTGGGCCAAGCCAGATTGCCGCACCTCGCTGCGCTCGGTTCGCAATGACGCGACTATACACGTCATTGCGAGGAGGCCCCGCCGACACGTCACAGATCCTGCCTAGTCCGGCAGATGAAAACAGCGAATACAGTTTCGACCGTCCGCTTTGGCCTGATAAAGCGCACGATCTGCGGAGCGGATCATATCCTCTGCACTGGCCCCGTGGTTGGGCCAATGGGCAAGGCCCTGGCTGATGGTAACACTAAAATCTTGCCCATCCTGCTTAAATATCTTTTTTTCCATAAGGCAACGTAATTTTTCAGCACGTTCTGTTGCCGTTTCCAGTGGCGTATCAGGATACAGAAATATGGCCTCATCGCCACCATAGAGTCCCGCCCGGTCCTGCGGTTTCAGGATGCTGCGCATGAGTACACCCATCTCGCGGATGATCATGCGCCCGGCAAGATGGCCGTAGGTGTCGTTAACTTTTTTCAGACCATCCAGGTCTGTCATGGCAAGGGTAAATGCGGTGCCCTGGTTAATGACAAAGTTCAGCGTATTGCGAAAGGCATCCATGGTGAGGAGACCCGTAAGTTGGTCATAGTGGATTCGCCGATGTACCTCCTTATGGTAGTGGGTGTCGGCATCATCCATGAGTACGAATTTGAAAAGTACATCACCCAGGTGGACCTTGTCGCCATCTTGCAGGTGAGACCGGGTCTGGAGCGCACCATTAACGCGGGTACCGTTGCTACTACCCAGATCCTGAATCTCGAAACGGGTAGCGTCCTTATCTTCACGAACATGGATTTGCGCATGCGCGCGGGAGACCGAAGGAGAATCAATATATTCGTTGACCAGTGGCGAGCGTCCCAGAATTTGGTTCCTGCCATGCAATTCTATTTCACGCCCGATTTCTGCACCTGCTTGTACGATGAGGCAAGCGCGAATAGTGGTTGTACTCTCCAAATCGGTTCGCGCTGCCATGATCAGCGTAGTGTCATTGCCGGGGTCGGTTGTGTCCTCGTCGAGACTTTTTTTATTATCCGGTAGTGCCATGATTCACCCTGTTGTTGGAGCATGATAGCAGTGCAGAATAAAGAGCGCAATAACCTTGTCCCTTTAAGGGTAAGTTCTTGTAATGACAAAGGTATTGACCTATCTTGAATCCCGGTGGATTATTGCGTAGGCTAACAGTGGAGGTTTTTAACATGGCAGATGGATTGTTGATTTACGGGGCCTATGGGTACACAGGCCAATTAATTGTCAATGAAGCACTGAAAGCCGGGTTGCAACCTGTGCTGGCAGGGCGTAGCGCAGAGAAACTGCATTCGTATGCAGCGGCTCAGGGTCTGGAAGGGCGTGTCTTTGGCCTGGAATCCGCTGAAGAAGTCGATGCGGGGCTCGCAGGTATGCAGACCGTGATTCACTGTGCCGGGCCATTTAACCAGACGGCAGAGGCCATGGCCCGGGGCTGTATCCGCAATGGGGTGCATTATCTGGACATTACAGGTGAAATCGGCGTTTTTGAGGCGCTGGCCACTATGGATGAAGCGGCTAAGGCAGCCGGGGTCATGATCATGCCGGGTACTGGATTTGATGTGGTGCCCAGTGATTGCCTTGCCCTGCACCTGAAAGAAAAACTACCTTCTGCGAAAAGCCTGACCCTGGCGTTTCACAGTGGCGGGGGCATGTCCCATGGTACGGCCGCGACCATAGTGGAAGATATCTGTGAAGATGGACAGATTCGTAAAGAGGGTGTAATCACAGCGGTGCCCGGCGCTTGGCAGGTTCGGGATTTCGATTTTGGCACTGAGGAGCATACTTGCATGAGCATCCCCTGGGGTGATGTATCCACCGCATTCTACAGTACGGGCATCCCCAATATTGTCGTGTTCATGTCAGCCTCACCGGGGTTGAGGCAATTTGTAAAATGGAGTCGTTTCTTTAGGCCACTATTGAGTAATCCCACCGTGATTGGTTTCATCAAATCTAAAATTCCGGAGGGTGGACCAGACAAAGCAATGCGTGAACGTAGTACTTGCCTTCTCTGGGGCGAAGTACGTGATGATGCGGGACAGGTTGTCCGTGCCCTGCTAAAGACCCCGGAGGGCTATACCTTGACAGCGAAGACCGCATTTCATATCGCTCAACGTTGTCTGGCCGGGGATGCCCCCCCGGGATTCCAGACCCCGTCAATGGCCTACGAATCGGACCTGGTGCTGAAAATCGCAGGTGTCGAAGGATTTACAGCGGTCGATGCAACTTGATGTCAGAGACATTGGAAAGACAGTACCATGCCAGTCGTAATTAAAGGGCCCTCAGTAATTGAAGCGGCCGGGAACAAGCCCAAGCGAATCGAAGAATTTATAGGGCGTATCAATTCGGAAACCGACGGGGTGAGTATTGCCCGGATGAAAAGCCCCTCTGGATGGGTGGAACCCGGTCAGCGCCCTGTTTTTCAGGAGTATACGGTGGTTCTGGCTGGCGAGCTGTGTATGCAAACCGAATCGGGCGATATGCTGACCATCGAAGCAGGCCAAGCTGTAATTACGGCACCGGGGGAGTGGGTACGCTACAGTACACCGGGGCCTGACGGGGCCGAATATATAGCAGTTTGCCTGCCTGCTTTTTCGCCGGGATTGGTGCATCGGGACGTGGAGTAAAATAAATGGATATTTTAGTCCAAAAAAGGTGCATTTTGGATATGGTTTTTTATATACTAATGCCGTAGTTTGATGGGAGGGGACCTACCCATTAGTGCCACATGGTTTTGGGGGAGTAGTAATTCTGACGACTTCTCCATTTACTGGTGGGAAAATAAGGAGAAATGTCATGAAACGCTTTTTTGTAATCGCAGCTCTTCTGTGCGCACTGTCTGTTGCAGGGTACGCAGAATTACAGCAAGTCCAAGTGGGGGGTGAAATTCGTATTCGTCCTCGTTATTGGGGAAATAACTACAACCGCACGGTTGCTGGTCCACGCGAAGCACGGTATCCCTTTGGCAATGTAGTGAACCGACCCCTTGGACCTTTCGGTACAGGTAGTCGCTTTGCATTCCAGGACGAGAGTGTTGCTTTCGTTGAACAGCGCACACGCCTGAATGTTGGCGCAGATTTCACCGATAACGTACGTGCATTTATCG
>CALAXS010000004.1 GCA_937895305.1 uncultured bacterium | reverse complement strand
AAAATTTGAGCAACATCCTGACTTACTGGATTCCTTTGATGAGCTGAATGTGTATCTGGATGGCTGGGAGGAGCAAACCCGCACCCCGCCTTTGGTGGATCCCTTACACATGGGACTGCTGTTAACGGGGGTGGGCCTCTTGACCAGTCTCTTTACCTGGGCTTTTGGTCATGGGCAAATCGCCACGAGCAGTTATGTTGGTGGTGTTCTGACGGTCGTATTGGGGTTTATTCTAACAATGGTCGGGTTAGCTATACGTTACTTGTTACGGCCACCCTCGGAAGAAATGCTCCGCAAACGCCTGAAAGAGTTCTTGAAAAAGGCCGCCCAGGATGATCAGTCATAGACCCATTGGCATATTGCTATTGTAACCCCATAACCAGCATGGGCTTAGTTTGAAATCCCACATGAGATCCCGTACACTCGCCATGTGTGTATAAATGCTATGGTGGGCTATAGGGTACCGTGAATCGCTCTCAAATAAAACAACAAGTACTGGGTGCATCCGGAGTAGGCATACTACCTGATGTATTGAATAGTATAATTAAGGCCGGTTACGGTGACTCGGTTGCACGTAAAAATTTACGGCTTCCTGATACTTTCTTGAACTACGCTACAGTACGCACGGATAAGCCACTGGAATTGCATGGGTTCATGCAGTTACCCGGGTTGGCGTTCCCAGCCTACAGCACAATGCTCGCGCAACACTTGGCCCCGGAGCTGAATCCGGAGTCCATTGCGGAGCGTAGTCGCATACGTGCTATTCTGGCTTTGTGTCTGGCACAAAATCTGGAAAGCGTAAATACCTGGGATGCCTTTGTCGCCGGGTTGCTATTGGATGCCGGTAAAATGGGGCTACACCATCTGGCATCAGCCTCGTCAGAAAATTCGATTCAGCCTCTGGGGCGTGATGACCTTTCTGTCCTGGATGGGGAGCGCAGGAGTTTTGGGGTAGATCATACCCTGGCCGGTAAGTGGCTCGCAGAATCATGGAACCTGTCCCGGCCCTGTGTGCAGGCGATTTGGCTTCACCATCATTCCGCTACAGCATTACAGTATTTGAAATATCCCATGCGATTTATTCAATTGCTACAGTGCTGTGACATTCTGGTCCATGCGACTGCCAATACAGGGACACCACCGGAAGCCCGCACGTTGATGTTGGCCCTGGCACTGGATGAAGCATCCGTTCATTCATTATTGGAGAAAATCCGAAATCATAAACAGGGCACACAAACTTCGCAACGAACGCAGGATGACGCACGCTCTGACGAGCCAGAGGAGAATCAGGCCCACACCCTGGACCATGTACTTAAAATGGTTCGTGTGCGGGAAAGTCTGTTGCAGGACGGACTTGAATACACCACCCCGCAATTGATGGAACAGGTGATTCATGACCTTGAAAAACATTTCGCGTTGCCGGTCGGCCTCATCTGGAGCAATGATGAAGCAGCAATTTGTCTGCGCTGGTCCCATGGTCAACTGGAATTCCTGCATGATGAAGCCCTGGAGCACCATGGGCCTACTGTCAGTACCATGCTCGCAAAGCTGGAAAGTGGTGCTGGTCTGAGCGGTGGAATCACGCTTACGCCATTACAATGTAATGCTAAGCAACTGGGCTATGTCGCTTTTGAAATCCCATCAGAACTTGGCGAGCCGGATTGGCACAGCTTCCTGCAAGACTACCTTGGGACAGTAGCACTAGCTTTGTCTCTGGTTAAGGTACGGGAACAGCAACTAGAGCAGGAAGAAGCACTCGCACTGGGACTGTGGGAGCAGGAAGCAGCGATTAGACATCGACGAACACAAACGCATCTGGAAGGGATTCAGCAGCTGGCTGGTGGGGCCGCCCACGAAATCAACAACCCGCTGGCGGTAATATCAGGTCGTGCACAGGTTTTGTTACAGCGCAGCACCGATCCAAAAGTCAGCGAAGCACTGGAAGCCATTGTGGAGCAAAGCCAACGGGTAAATAAAGTGATCGTGGATTTGATGCAGTTCGCACGTCCCGACCCGCCCTATAAGTCCGAAGTCGCCTTTGAGCAGGTAGTACATCAATTACTGGCCACACTTAAAGATCGGCTTACCCAAAATAACATCAAGGTAGTTGAAGCCTTCGAGACTGCCCTGCCTAAAGTTTCCGTTGATCGCAAACAGATGGAGCAAGTGCTCTTGCAACTCATTCACAATGCAGAGCGTGCCATGACACCCAAAGGGGGCACCCTGTCTATCAGCCTGCGCCAAAGCCTGGATAAACAATCGCTGGTCTTGCAATGCCGTGACACGGGTATCGGGATGCGACCCGAAGAATTAAATCGTGTCTTCGAACCTTTCTTCACCACTGATCATGGCACTGGTACCGGACTGGGTCTGGCCATGTGTAACAGCATTGTGCAACGCCATGAAGGCAGTATCACTTTCCAGAGCACCCACGGATCCGGAACCAATTGTACCTTGACCGTGCCGTTACATACGCAGACCAATAAACCACCTGCCATAATTCAGAGTGGGGAAGAAGTACCCCGGGTCACTATCCCGCGTGCGCTACCTAAAATTAATATCGCAGCAGTCCAACCTGTGATTACAGCAAATAGCCCACGACTGG
>CALAXS010000003.1 GCA_937895305.1 uncultured bacterium | reverse complement strand
TGATTTCGTGAATATCCACATCAGGTTCTTCGGCTTTGCGTAATACATCTGCAACAACAGCCGGCATGGCCGGAAGGTCACCGATGGCATTCAGCACATCATCTAACTCAATATGTGTTCCCATTATCCTCTTCTTTCGAAAGCGCGGTCAGCGCACCAGCAGTACAGGGCACGGTGTATGATTTAAGACATACGCCGTTGTGCTGCTCAATAAAAGTTCACGTACTTTGGAATGCCCATAGGCTCCCATAACCAAAATAGAAATATCATGCGAACCAGCATAGTCGACAATTTGTTCAGCAGGATCGCCCGTACACCGCATGCAATTCGCAGAAACTGCGTGATCGGCCAAATAGTCTTTTGCTTCTGTTAATGCCTTTTCCATGGAGGCATCCCCCACCACCAGCAACTGCAAGGTGCGATTCCATTCCTCTGCAAGATCCGCCGCCGCTCGTAATGCTTTCTTCGACAGGCTGCTGCCATCATAAGCGACCAGGAATTCACCATCACCCGGGTTATCTGATTCAGTAATCAATACTGGGATACTGCTACGACGGGCAACAGCCTCAGTGGTGCTGCCCAGTAGGCCGTCCAGCCATTCACTGTGTTCGCCACCACGTCCCATAACCACGAGATCGCAGAGCTCACTATTTTCCAATATGCTGTGGTGCACCACGCCCGTAGCCATAGTGCATTCCACATCCACTTTACTTTCAGCACATAAGTCGCTCAAAGCTTCCAGCGCAGCTTTACCCCGTTCCTCAAGAATGAGATTGATGTTGCCCTGATAATTTACATAGGGGGCAGTACCCAGGGAAGCAGATAGATCACGCAGGAATGGCCCTTCCAGGAGCTTCACATCCACTACATATAAACCACACACAGCAGCATCGTACCGTGCGCCCAACTGCACCGCATATCGAACCCCTTGCATGGCGTTCTTGCTACCGTCTGTAGGAACCAGAATACGTTTAATCATACTACCACCGTGCAAAGTTCGCCAAAGGCCCGCAACAAAGCCAGACCCTCGGTCTGACTCTTTTCTGGATGAAATTGTACCGCATACACATTATCTCTGCCTACTACAGCAGGAAAAGCATTACCATAGGAACATCGTGCCAAAATTATGGATTCATCCGCCGGCTGTACATGGTAACTATGCACAAAATATGTGAAGGGAGTATCACTCATGTGCTTGAAAAGCTGGGCATCCCGGCCATTCACAGGTTCAATTTGATTCCAGCCCATGTGGGGCACCTTGAGTCCAGTTCGGTTTGTTTCAGGAAAACGAATCACACGACCGGAAAAAATCCCCAGGCCAGGTGAACCTTCACCTTCTTCACCATAGTCAAACAGCAATTGCATGCCCACACAAATACCCAGAAAGGGCTTGCCACTGGCCGCCGCATCTTTCACCGGCTCCACAAGCCCACGGGACACCAGACCATCATAGCAATCCTTGAAGGCACCTACTCCGGGCAATACCACGGCATCAGCACTGGAAATGTCCGCAGGGTTATCGGTGATTACAGCCTCGTGACCAACGGCCTCAAGACCCTTCTGGGCACTACGTAGATTGCCCATACCATAATCAACGATAGCTATCACGCTTCAAGCATTCCTTTCGTGGAAGGTATCCCCTTTACCCGGGGATCAATTCGGACCGCCTGGCCCAATGCACGTGCGAAGGCCTTAAAAATACTCTCGATACAATGGTGTGTATTGTCCCCATACCGAAGGTTGACGTGTAAGGTTGTTCTGCTATTCACAGCGAAGGCCTGCATAAATTCACGGGCAAGCTCCAGGTCGAAATTGCCCAGTGCAGTCTGCGGTACATCACCATTAAAGACCAAAAACGGACGACCACTAAAATCCACAGCGACTTCCGCCAAGGCTTCATCCATGGGAATAACGGCATGACCATATCGGGTAAGTCCCTTGGGTTCCCTAATGGCTTCCAGAAAACATTTGCCCAGACAAATCCCTACATCCTCAACCGTGTGGTGCGCATCGATGTGTAAATCACCCTTAGCCTTGACGCTGAGATTAAAAAGACCGTGACGGGCAAGGTGCGTCAGCATGTGGTCAAAAAAGCCCACCCCCGTATCCACGTCACAGGTACCATCACCATCCAGATCCAATTCAATCTGAATATCGGTTTCATTCGTTTTTCTGTCTATAGAAGCGGTGCGCATAGACTCCTCCTTCTAACGGCCCAATGCCAGTCGTTCTGCAAGAAATGGCGGTAATCCTGCCTCTATAACACGATTTGCCGCCCTCTCCAAAGGATAACTTATGCGTACTTGTTCATATATACGCGATTCAGTGTCCAGCAATCCAAATGAAGCGCGTGGATCCCCGTCCCGGGGTTGGCCCACCGAACCGGGGTTTATGAAAAAGCCCTTATCCTGTCCCAGAGAAAACTTGGCATCATCATCCACTGTGTACACCCCGTCCGCAGAAAAAATGCTGGGGCTGTGGGTGTGACCAATCATGCAAATATCACAATTCTGCTCTTCCAGATAGGGCAGATGCGGAATCACATCCTCCCAATTAAACAAATAGGTATTAT
>CALAXS010000002.1 GCA_937895305.1 uncultured bacterium | reverse complement strand
CGCTGGAACCCTTCGGTCTGGAATTCCAGTTACACAACAGCCGCTTCGGATTGATTGTCCTCTATATCGCGCTGAGTCTGCCCTTCACCATTCTGGTGCTGACGGGCTTCTTCAAGTCTATCCCTGAGTCGCTGCGCGAGGCGGCTATCATCGACGGGTGTACCGAGTTTCAGGCTTTCTGGCATGTCATGTTGCCCCTGGCGCGACCGGGCATCATCAGTGCGGCCATTTTTAATTTCATCGGCCTGTGGAATGAGTACCTCTTCGCGTTGGTCTTTGTGAATTCACCAGAAACCAAGACCCTACCCCTGGGTCTGGCGAGTGTAAGTATGCAGGCCCAATACAAGACCGACTTCGGGTTGATGTTCGCCGGGCTGGTCATCGTCGTCATCCCCACACTGTGCGTGTACATGGTCTTGCAGAAACGACTCACCAGCGGTATCACCCTGGGCGCATTAAAGGGCTAACGAGTAGCACCCGCCTGCACAAACAGCAGCCCTTCTACACAATCATACTCGTTCCCAAGCTCTGCTTGGGAATGCATATCCCGGAGCTCTGCTCCGGAAAACAGGCGTGTTCGACAGGAAATGCTTTGCTTTCTGTCCCGATGTAGGTTAAGCATGCTGACGCAGAGATTCCCGTCTGCACGGGAATGACAAGGTTTAAGGGTTTCCTTCGGTTCCACATAATCAATGCGGTAACAAAATGCTATCAGCAAAGAGTCTAAAAATGAAAGAATCAGGTCAAAGCTCTTTCGGTCGCCAGACTTGAACCAGTTCATGGGCACCATTAGCACCCAGGTCTTTCCAGCTATTGCAATTAAGCTGGATATGGGCGAGGGTGGCGGTGGGCACATCAACCGATTCGCCTGTCAACGCTTCGATAAAATAGGCGACACCCGGGTTGTGCGCGACCACAAGCACCGAGCTATCTGCTTCGGCCAGATTGTGCAGAACTTCCATAAAGTCGCTGGTGTCTGCGAGATAAAGGCGATCAAGCACGTCGAGTGGATCGGGGTAATTACAATGCTGCGCGACCAGTTTTGCGGTCATTTGCGCACGAACAGCACTGGAAGACAGGATGCGATCCGGAATGTGCCCTGCTGCTTTGAGCGCATCGCCCATGCGGGGTGCGTCGCACTCGCCCCGTTCATTCAGCGTACGCTGTACATCGGTCTGGCCGGGTGTGTGCCAGTCTGATTTGGCGTGACGCAATAAGAATAGTGTTTTCATCATGGTGCCTTTACCTGGAATCAGGGTTTGCCGGGATCCCAGAGGGTTACTGCTATATAACGCTCTGGTCCGGGCTGCCCTCCGCCACAGAAATAATAACTGGTTAAGAGCTTGCCGTCATCGCGTTGGACCGTACGCACATAACCCACGTCCTGGGCGAGGCCATCGTCGCGCAACACATAGGGTTCGCTCCAGGTCACGCCATCATCGTCACTCATCACAGCACAAATACTATAAGGTTCGCCACGGAAACCATAGGTGATACACAGCCGACCATCCTGAAGTTTGTTCAGTGCAGGGGGATTACCAATGCCCGCGTCACGCACGGGACGGTTCATAAAATGCCACGTCTTGCCATCGTCCAGAGAACGATAGAGGTCATTCCAGCGATATTTTTCAAGGCGACGACGGGTCGCGGTGAGTAGGGTCCCATCATCAAGCTGTACGGAGCTGGGCATGATGGAGAATCCAATCTCTGGCTCCGGCCCCACATCCCCCAACTTCTCCCAGGTCTTGCAGCCATCTTTGGTGCGCACTGCGATGACCCGACCTTCTTCTCCATTGGCCTTGGCCACCGTAATAAAGAAAGTAGCATCGTGCCTGGAATGGACAATGAAATCGGTCCGGGCTGCGGTACCTGGAGTACCGAACATAGGCAGCTTATAAGGCCCCTCCCAGTCTTTCCCCCGGTCGTAGGAGTAGTAAAAACGGGACACACCGCCCTGGATATTGTTCATACGGAAAGTGAGCGCGAAATCAGGGTGGCTAAAGTCGATACCGCCCGGACAATCTATCGTCGGTGGAATTACGAGTCCGGGTGTTTCGGTACCATGGAGCGCCGGCCCCTCCGGGATGATGTCCCCATTCTCTGCAGGGTGTTCGTGGGTCCAGGTTTTCCCGCCATCGAGACTACGCGCATGCCAGAATTCTTCGGGACGTTCCCGGTCGATATGGTGGCGGTCACCGAGGTCCTGGTACCAGCCCTTGCTATAGCCAACGAGTATTTCCTCGCCCCAGATCCACATGCCATAGTTAGCGGGCCACCCGCCAAAACGACCGGGTTCATAGTAGACCACGGTATGTTCATCCACCGAGGGCGGTACAGACTGAGCAAAAGCGCTGGCATTCATCATCAACAACAACGTCGCCACACACATAAAGCGCATCATATAAATCACCTCAAAATAATTACAATTTGAAAGACTATCGTTTACCCGGGTCCCAGATGGTAGCAGCGATATAGCGATCCGGATCGGTGGTAGCATCCGTAAAGTAATAGACAGAAACAATCTTTCCGTCGGGCCGTTGCACACTGCGCACATAGCCCATGTCCCCGGTCAGGCCATCATCGCGCAGGGTATGGGGTTCGGTCCAGGTTTTACCGTTATTGTTACTGAATACACAGCGCAGGCTATAGGGTTCAGCACGAAAACCATAGATGATACACAGGCGACCGTCTTGTAGTTTTAACATGGAAGGCGGATTACCTGAGCCCGTATCTTGTACCGGGATAGCCAGTTCAAACCAGTTTTTTCCTTCGTCCCGTGATTGGTAGAGATCATTCCAGCGATGGTTCTTGTCACGACGTCGCGTCGCGGTCAACAGCGTACCATCATCTAGCTTCACCGTCGATGGCATGATAGAGAAACCATCATCAACTTCGGGGCCGACCTCACCTTCCTTGGTCCAGGTCTTCCCACCATCACGGGTACGAATACAAATAACGCGGCCTTCCCTTCCGTTGACCTTGGCCACGGTCATAAATGCTGTACAGTCGGACTTGCCATTGACAATGTAGTCGGTACGGGCTGCGGTACCCGGCGAATCAAAATCGGGAAACTCAAACGGGCCTTCCCAGTTTTTGCCACGGTCGTAGGAATAATTAAAACGTGAAGTGCCCGCATTGGCGTTGTCCATGCGCAGGGTGAGCGCAAAATCGGGATGGGTAAAGTCGATACCGCCGGGACAGGCTTTCAAGGGCGGTATAGCCAAACCGGGTTTCTCGATACCATGAAGCGAATCTCCACGGGGAATGAGTTGCCCTTTTTCGGTGGGATGTTCCAGCGACCAGGTTTCGCCCCCGTCCAGACTCCGCGCGAGCCAGTGTTCTTCGTGCTTTTCCGGGTCAAAGTGATGACCCCGGCGCGCCTTGTAATAGCCGCGACTATAGCCGACGAGAATCTCGTTATCCCAGGACCAGATGCCGTGGTTGGCTGGCCAACCCCCATAACGCCCCGCTTCGGAATACACTTTCAGGTGCTGCTCAGCTTTGGGGGGAACACTTTGTGCCATAGCATTAAATCCTGTTGATAGCAGTAATACCAAAACCCCAAGGAATCGCGCCATTATTCAAACCTCACTTTGGCCAGATAAATACTGGTCTTGTCTTCGTGTGAACTGTAGAAACTTACCCATAGCCGATTATCATGCCACACCATGGCGGAATAACTACAATCGCCACCGCTCTCAAACAGGAGCTTGGGTTCATACGCGTCGCGAGTCATGGGTCCGATGCCGAACTGTGCACCGCCGGGGTACCGACGTCCACCCGCCATGAAGCTGCCATCCGGCAAGATCATAAACTCAGGGCCGCCAATCTGCCAGCCGGAATCTTTCCAGGACCACTCGGTGTAGGGCGGGTAACTGCTGCCAATCCAGGCGTGTTTATTTTCGGCTTCGCGACGCACGAGGGCGATGCATTCGCCATCAGGCTGAAAACGCAATGTCGTTTCGTTGGGACGGCCAGGAATATCGAAGAGGGTGATGGACTCATAATTCAATGCATCAGTACTCTTTACAAGCTCGATTTCCCAGGGCTTCTCGGCGGGTTCATTGGCTTTGGGCGCACGATAGCTCACGCCATAGGCGACGCCTTTGTGCCAGGTCACCCGCCAGAGCCAGTCGCCTTCATCCATCACACGTGCTGGCGTGGTCCAGGTCGCACCATCACCAGTAAAACTCACGCGGGGCTGACGCCCCACCAGGTCTTTGCCTTCGTAGACGGAACCGCCCATATTCACCATGAGACGGTTGTCGGGCGTAACACACAGTTTCGGGTCGCGAAGATCGATGCCCTCTTCGGTGAGGAATCCGCAGGACTTCCATTTCTTGCCATCCTCCGACGTGATGATACGAATGGCCCCATCGCCCTTCACATGGCCCTGTGCCTCGCGGAAGGTGCAGTACCACTGGTCGTTCCATCGAATCAGCCCGGTGAAGGCATTGTGTGCTCCCTCATCCCAGATTTTGGTGACCGATTCCAGCACAGGCGTTCCTGTCGCTGTTGGCGGTGCAACATCAAGATGAAGGTCATCAAGGTAGAAGGTGGTATCGGTCGTGGCGTTAGATACAAAACCGAACCAGTCAAGACGGTTGAATTTTTCACTGCCAAAGGGGATTCCCGGTACGTTGTAGGTGGTCCCGCTTTCCTCGATCAATTCAAGATCATACTTATGGGTATCTGTCTCACCCAGGGGACAGATGATTTTAAAGTCCATCCATTGGCCGGGTTTGAGGGTTGTAACTTCTTTACCGTTGGCGGTGAGTTTTCCGTCGGCATTCAGCCAGAGAGAGGGACCCACGTTGTAGGGACTGGCACTGTCGCGCCATTCATGGTAAAGGACAGCACCGGGTTCCAGGTATACGCTGAAACGGGCATGGGCCACACCCCGTTTAATGTGTGGTGCATACACCAGATGGGGATTGTAAGCCTTGGAAAGTTCCGGTGCATCGCTAAACTTGAGTGCGTGTTTGCCCGCCCTGACTTTTTCCGTGGTGACACGAATCCGGGCATTGCCCTCCTCGCCATTGGTTGCAGCCCCGGCAGCGACGGTATGCACCAGTGTGCCCTCAAAGTTGTCATGAATTTCGCGCGGCTGCGGGACGGGTGGTGGCGTAAAGAGCGGGCGTTTCTTCGCCTTGGCCTTAGCCACCAACTCTACATCACCATAGAGGCCCGCCTTGGAGAAATCGAAAGGCTTAAACCCAATGGTTGACGTTACGGATTCATCCTTCAATCGGAAGTCACCC
>CALAXS010000001.1 GCA_937895305.1 uncultured bacterium | reverse complement strand
CTACCCTCTGGCGGGCCATCCACAACGGTCCTTGTAAGCAATATATTGGCGGTCAGATCTTCCATGGTCGGATTGCGTGCCAAATCCAGCGCATCAATTCGCAATGACTGGGGACTCATCTGGAGGCGCTCCAGAAAATCGGTTACGGCCTCCATGTTCGTTTCAGGAATTCTAAAGCGCAACGCAAATTCGCGATACCCGTCTTCAGCTTCTTCAAGATTGCCCTCCGGGATGGTTGTGATAGAGACCAACTCACCCGAATTATTGGTTAATGCTACAGGGCGCCCGTCCTCCGCCAGATCAGGTGGCGAGATTTGTGCCAGACGGTGAATTTCAGCACGGAGACGATCCTGAATTTCTTCCTGGGTCCAGGCACTGGAGTGCTGGGCGGAAATCCCTTCATAATCTTCCTCCACTGTTTCGCGACGGAGCATCAAATCTTTTGAATTGACAATTTGATTCTGGAGTACACTAATCTGCGCATCCAGACTAACCAGACGGAGTCGTGCATTCTGGACTACCATAACCCCAATCATGATCAGGCCCAGCGCGATGACTCCCCCAAGCAAACGACGCTCACGTAGAGACATGGAAGTATACAGGTTAAGTAATTTATCACTCATCGCCATCAACCTCAGGGATACTCATTTCGATCTTGTATTGATAAATATCTTTATCCAGTTCCTTTGCCTTGCTGGAATAGGCATTGGCTGCATGGGCAAACATGGCCAATTGTGACGAGGCCATTCCACGAAGTTGATCGGTGAATTTATGTACATCATCGACCGACTTGGCACGACCCCAGATGTCCACCCCCTCATTTCGTGTATAGCTCATCCGTGTGATATTGACTTTACCCTTGGGTGCAGCCTCACTGATGGTTCCTAAAATTTCTAAAATTGAACCATTCCGATCCACCCGTCGGCGAATGATAGACAATTGCTTTTGCTTGGCCATGATGGCCTGAGCATCCGGTCCCAGCAAGGATAATTGCTGTTGAAGCTCTTGCAGGTACTGCGTACGCTGATAGACCATTTGACCATAACAAACACCCAGCCCGGCAAGAACAATCAGTGCTGCAAGGATTAGCTTGAGAACACGTTTTCTTGAATCCTGGGACTTACGCGCTTCCACCAGGTCCCCTGGAATCAAATCTATCACGACCGGAGCACGACCCAATACGGTCCAGGCAGCACCCAGCAACGCAGCAGGAACACAGGTCAGGTGTTCTGCACCGGACGCGACACCACCATTGATAAAGCTGGCGGACTGTGTTTCCTTGTTCAGGTCTTGCTTGAGTTCCCTAACGGCTTTATCAACGTCAGCATAATCGGAACAAACAAAAATCTGTTCAACACTTTCGCCATGACTCGAATCCCTACGGTGCGTTCCCAGCGAGGTACGCACTTCCATGGTGAGTTCATCAAATCCGCCACCCAGCACCCCCATAGCATCCGCACCCGCCTCCCAGTCCAGGGTCAGGGCCACGCCTCTATCCAGCACCAGTTGACCCGACTCCATTACCAGGACTTCCAGGCCTCCTGCAGCGAGATTCACCAGGGCATAGCGATCCGGTTTTTCACCTGGTGCCCGTACAGCAGCGGTTACCAGGCAGGCCGTACTCAGGTAAATGTGGGTGGGCTCAAGCCCGGCATGTTTCAATAACGCTAAATGATTATGAACCACATCCTGATGCGCCAGGGCGACCAGAACCGTCGATTCACCTGCATTTGAATGCTTGAGTACTGCATGGTCAATGACCATTTCAGTAGAAGGGAAAGGAACGAATTCCTCTGCACTCAGGCGTACCATGCTCTCAATCTCAGCGTAATCCTGAGAAGGCACATCCAGAATACGTGTGGTGATGCGATGGCGGGGCAAGACCGTGATAATGGTATCCTCGGCCAATGCATGGTCAGTAGCAAAGGTTGCCAGTGCTGCCTGCTTCGCTTCGGCCGAAGTTGCCCAGTCCCCGCGGATCTGATCGAAGGACTCCACAACAGGCTGCTTACCCGACGCTGCAATTTGCAGACGGGAAATGAGGTTCTCGTCAATCTGTATCAGACTGATATTCGGGGTCTTACGTCCCAAAGATTTCTTCCTTGTAGGCTATTTCTCTTGCAAAGAATCCTTCGACGCTAACAACCGAAGTGCATTCTGCCCGGACTTTGCCCCCTTGCAGTGTAGCGACACCCTTTATAATAAAGTGATAGCTCCTATAGATGCAATATTGAGAAATAATATTGTAGCTTTCATCCTGCAATTTCAGCGCATCCCGTAAGTCTACATGGCCAAAAAAAGGCTGATCATCGGGTGTGCCCAATTCACCATCAGCGCCCGAACGATGCTCGATAATCCCGTTTATCACATCGGAGGACAAATCCGGGATACTCAACAGTACGTCTTTACTCGCCGTATTGACGTTGATGGCAGTGCCTGAGGTGCCATAGATTGTAAATAGATCCCGCAGACCCGGGTCCTTATCATTGCCAAACCAGTCTTCCTCATCGATTCCATCCATATAGCGAAGCTCTTCAATAGCCTGAAAATGCGATACCCCCTCCCCCTTATGAATCTCCTTCGTCCGTCGCACATTAATCTTTCGCAGGGTACCCCGGTCCAGATTGGGGACAGCATCCAGCATTTTTTCATTGGCCCCATTGATATTGATGAAGCGCTCAGCATCGATAATGCTGTATCCCACATAGTCATTTTCCATATCCGGTAAATGCTCAAACAGTGTTTCATCTTCATGTAATTGCTGGGGCTGCGCCCAAGCCTGTCCCAAATGCTCTGTTGGTTGCCAATTCGGATTCGCATTGGGATTATTTCGGATTTCAGCCATCTTGATGGCATCTTCAAAGGCCTTGTTGCGAATATCGACTGTCGCACGGGCACAAGCACCCCGGGCCATAATCATCGCCTCGGTCTGATTCAGGGCATACATGGCAGCACGATGATCCAGCATAACCCGCTCGACCATCCCAAACGTAATAATCAGTAAAGTAGCCAGAATCCATAATACGACTACGAGCACAAAACCGTCTTTCTTCCTGTCCATCATCGACGCCCCTTGAATATGCCAAGTAAACGTTCCTGGGTGAAATACACACGATCACCCTGGATAGGTATTAACAATTCAAAAAACTGGGAAGCATCCTCATTGTTGTGATCTGCTACAGCGATGCTCAATTCAATTGCCTATGATGACTTTATTAAATTCGGCGGTGAGAAAGGCGCCAAAGAAG